>NZ_KV813617.1:535-50778 GCF_001813645.1 Pseudomonas sp. HMSC063H08 | reverse complement strand
CGCTGCTGGCGGTCGCGGATCAGGTCGCGGTCACCGGGGGAGGTGAAGGGGGCGGCGCTGGCAAGCAGCGGCAGTAAAACCAAGCCAGCGACAACCGCTCGATAGCTAGAACGCAACATCCGATGTCCTGCGAGTTCCCTTCAATATCCACCGCATAGCTAAACGACATGGGCGTGTTGAGGGGGGATTAGTCCAAAAGTAGGAATGCTAATCCAAACAGGGACAGGAGGGAATGGCACTTTGCCTTCATTGCGTCGTCCTGGCTGTACGGACGTTTCAGGATCGATGCGATGTCGTCATTTTCGTAATGGGAAGGACCTATCGGTCTCCAGGCAGCGCTCGGCCGGGTTCTGGTGAGCTGATTATTTGCGCTCGTGGCCCGGCAGAAAGAAGCCCCGCCAAGGCGGGGCTGCTTTGACGCAGACTCGAATTCACTTCACCGGCAGGTCCTTGCCCCACAGGCGCACCGCCTTGATCCCTTCCGCGCCGCCTTCGAAGACGAAGGTCTGGCGGATGCCGGCCTTGGCCGGGACGGTGACGTCGTCGGGGTTGGCGAGGGCGACCAGGGCGTTGGAGTAGCCATCGTTGTCGATCACCAGCAGCGCGCCGGTCTGGGTCAGGTTGATCAGGCGCACGGTGGCGTCGCCGTCGTTCTTGAAGCCGAGGGTGACGGCCAGTTGCTGGTCGCGCGGCTCGGTCTTGAGCACTTCGACCTGGCCGATCTCGGCGAAGCCGGCGTTGTCGGAGACCACCTTGGCGCCATCAGCGCCTTGGGCCGACTGGCGGCCGCTGGTGATGCCCTCGCTGACCCCGCCGAGGAGGTTCTTGCCAGTCTCGATGGCCGAGGACACCGCGGCCTTGGCCGCGTCCTTGACCGAGCTGCCCTCCTCCGCGGCCACGGCGCTGCCGGCGGCCAGGGGCAGGAGCAGTCCCAATGCGGCGATCCTTGCGTTCATTCGTCCATCCTCTGGTGGTGTGGGAGGCAGCCAGACTAACAGCCGTCTAGCGGCCGTTCCAGTGGCGCGCCCGGCGCTTGCGCCACCAGATGTAGACACCGGTCAGCGACAGCCCGGCGATGGCCAGGCCGAGGGCGGCGATGGCGATGCGTCCCGGCAGGCCGGCGATGCGCCCGCCGTGGATCGGGTACTGCAAGCGGTAGAAACGCTCTCCCCAACTGCCCTGCCCGGCGACTTCCTGGCCGAGCAGGCGGCCGTCGCTGCCGTGGAAGAACAGCCAGGACTTGCCCATGGGGTCGTCGTGGTCGCCGAAGCCGGCGCCGAAGAAGTTGTATTCGAAGCTGTAGTACAGCTCGCCGATCGGCTCGGCGATGCCCAGCCGCGCCGCTTCGACGCTGGCCAACTGGAAGGTGCGGTCGTAGTCCAGGCGGGTCTCCCCCAGTTGCTCCCTGGGCAGCCGCCCGCGCGCCTCGTAGACGCTCGGTTCGATCGGCGAGAACAGCGATACCAGCGGCTTGAACACCTGGCTCGGCAGGTTCAGGGCGACGCTGCTCAGCGCCACCGGCGCCAGCAGCAGCCAGAGCCAGAGGCCGCCGGCGCGATGCAGGTCGAAGTTGAAGCGGTAGGCGTTGCCGCGCTTGATCTTCCAGGCGGTCGCCCACTTGCTCCAGAACGGCCGGCCGCGCGGCAGGGTCAGCCAGGCGCCGACGAAGCAGTCGAGGAACCAGAACATCGCCACCCCGCCCATCAGGTACAGGCCCCAGTTCCCCGGCAGGGTCAGGTTGTGGTGGAACTCCAGGACCCAGGGAACCAGGTTCGCCGGCTGGAAGCAGCAGGCCGCCCAGAGGCGCTTGCCGACTTCCTCGCCGCTGACCGGGTCGAGGTAGAACACGTCGTGCTCGACCTTGGCGCCGGCCTCGCGCGGCACGGTGGCGAGCAACGCCGGATGCCCGCCCGCCTCGGGATACTCCATGTACCACACCAGTTGTCGCGGATAGCGTGACTCGACGCGTTGCACCAGGCTGCCCGGGGAAAGGCGCTCGCCGCCCTCGCCCACGGCGTAGAAGCCGGGGTTCAGCCATTCGTCGATTTCATGATGGAAGGCCAGCAGGCTGCCGGTGAGACCGGCGAGGAAAAGGAACAGCGCGGTAGCCAGACCGACATAGCGGTGCAGCAGGACCAGGACGGGGCGCATGGGGGCTCCAGGTAACCAGGGTACGGCCGGCGACGCCGGCGAATGCCCGGCGCGTACGTTGCGCGCCGGGCTGCTTGGCCGGTACCGCGGCGCTGGCGCCGGGGCCCGGGTGGACGGTCAGAACTGGTAGTTCACCGTCGCGGTGACGTTGCGCTTCTCGCCGAAGTAGCAGAAGTCCAGGCTGTAGCAGGACGCCACGTAGTCCTTGTCCAGCAGGTTGTTGGCATTGAGGCTGACGTCCAGGCCTTTCAGGCCGAGCTTGCCGAGGTCGTAGCCGATCCGCGCGTCGACCAGGGTGTAGTCCGGCACCCGCAAGGTGTTTTCCTTGTCCGCCCAGGTCTCGCCGACGTAGCGCGCGCCGCCGCCGATGCTCAGACCGCTGAGCGGGCCGGCGTCGAAGGCATAGTCGGCCCACAGCGATGCCATGTGCTTGGGCGCCTGGTTCGGCGTATGGCCCTGGTTGCCGTCCAGCGACTTGGTGTAGGTGATGTCGGTGTAGGTGTAGCTGCCGAGCAGCTTCAGGTTGTCGCTGAGCTGGGTATGGGCCTCCAGTTCGAGCCCCTGGGAGCGCACTTCGCCGACCGAGGTGTAGAAGTTGTCCTGGGGCTCCTTGGAGGCGACGTTTTCCTGGGTGATATGGAACAGCGAGGCGGTGTAGAAGCTGTTGCTGCCCGGCGCCTGGAACTTCAGGCCGAGTTCCCACTGCTTGCCCTCGGTGGGCGCCAGGGGCGTGCCGGAGGCGTCGGAATAGGCGTTCGGGTTGAACGACTCGGAGTAGCTGACGTAGGGCGCCAGGCCGTTGTCGAACAGGTACAGCGCGCCGATCCGCCCGGTGAATTTCTCCCAGTCGTCGTCGGCCTTGCTGCCGGTGCTGCGGTTCTTGTCGGTGACGCTGACCCAGTCCTGGCGCAGGCCGAGCGAGAAGCGCCACTGGTCGATGTCGACCAGGTCCTGGAGATAGACGCCGGTCTGCTCCAGGCGGCGGGTGTGGTTGTCGTCCGGGAAATAGCTGATGGCGTCGTCGCCGTAGACCGGGTTGA
The DNA here is from genome assembly GCF_001813645.1 of Pseudomonas sp. HMSC063H08. Classification (NCBI taxonomy): domain Bacteria; kingdom Pseudomonadati; phylum Pseudomonadota; class Gammaproteobacteria; order Pseudomonadales; family Pseudomonadaceae; genus Pseudomonas; species Pseudomonas sp. HMSC063H08. Next base: position 47,587 of record NZ_KV813617.1, on the reverse strand, counting down.
ACGCGTCCAGCGCCGAGGCCGAGCCGGAACGCCAGTCGACCACGGTGCGCCGGCGCTGATAGTCGAGGCCGGTGAGCAGGGTGTGGCGCGCCGCGCCGGTGGCGAATTCGGCCTGCAGCATGTTGTCGACGATATACGCCTGCAGGTGCTCGCGGGCGCCGCTGAAGTAGCGGTTCAGCTTGTTCGGCTCGCTGGCGCTCCAGCCGTAGGCGTAGACCTGCGACAGGTCGACGTCGGAGTCCAGGTAGCGGAAGTTCTGCCGCGCCGACCAGACGTCGTCGATGCGGTGCTCCAGCTGGTAGCCGAACATCCGCTGGGTGCGGTCGAAGTCGTCCTTGCTCGGCTCGCCATCGAAGAACTCGCGGGAGATGTGCCGGCCGTTGTGGTGCGACAGGGTGCCGTCGGCCGGTACGCCGCCGTGGTAGCCCCCGTTGGGATCGTGTTGCAGGTAGCCTTGCAGGGTCAGGGTGGTGTCATCGCTGAAGTCGATGGCCAGGGTCGGGGCGATGGCGTAGCGCTCCTCCTTGACGTGATCGAACTGGGTGTCCGAGCCCTTGCCGAGACCGACCAGGCGGTAGGCGATGCGCTTCTCCTCGTCGAGCGGCCCGCTGAAGTCGAAGCCCATCTCCTTCTGGCCCATGTTGCCGATGCTGCCGGTGATCTGGCGGTAGTCCTCGTACAACGGCTTCTTGCTGGTCAGCGCCACCAGGCCGCCCGGCAGGCTACGGCCGTAGAGCACCGAGGACGGGCCCTTGAGCACATCGATGCGTTCGAGGAAGTACGGGTCGACCTGCATCGAGCTGAAGGTACCGCTGTCGCCCATGGCCTTGAGGCCGTCGAGGTAGATGTTGTCCACGCTGTTGTCGGCGAAGCCGCGCATCACCACGTAGTCGTAGCGGTTGGAGGCGCCGACCTGGCCGGTGAAGATGCCGGGGGTATAGCGCATCGCCTGCTGCACGGTCTTGGAGGCGGTGTCGTCGATCTGCTCGCGGGTGATCACCGAGACGGTCTGGCTGGTTTCCAGCAGCGGCTTGCTGGTCTTGGTGGCGATCTGGCTATGGGTGGCCAGGTAGCCATCGGTGCTGCCCAGGTTGTTGCCGAGGGCGAAGACCTCCACCGCCTGCATGTTCAGCACGTCGCCGTCCTTTGCCGGCGCCTCGCGCAAGACGAAGCTGCCGTCGCCCTGGTCTTCCGCTTCCAGCGGGGTGTCGGCGAGCAGCCGGGCCAGGCCCTGCTGCACGGTGAAACTGCCGCGCAACCCCTGGGAGCTGTAGCCACCGGTCTGCGCCGGAGTGGCCGAGAGGGTGATGCCGGCTTCGCGGGCGAAGCGGTTGAGCACGTCACCCAACTGTCCGGCGGGGATCGCATAGGGCCGTGCCTGTTCCGCCGCCGCTTCGGCGGCCGAGGCGCAGAGCGGCGCCGCGCCGGCCGCCATGGCCAGCGACAGCAGGGCCGCGCGCACCGAACGGCTCAGGCGCGAGGCGCGGGGGAAATCGAGGGACGACGGGGCATTGCGGAGGACGACGGCGGTGGCGGTCATGAACGGAATCCGTTGGAGTCGTTGAAGGGTGTTCAATCGGTAAAGCCGGACCAGTCGCGGAAAGCCGACAAAAATAATGAAAATAATTTTCAGTGCGTTTCGCTCTGGGCGGAAGCAAGCGTCCACGCGGCCGCCGGCGCGACTCAGGCGGCGACCACCCTCACCCACCAGCGGGTATGCCGCTGCAGGCGCACCGGCAGGGTCCGCGCGAGCACCTGCAACAGCTTGTCGGTGTCGTCCAGGCGGTAGACCCCGGACAGGCGCAGGTCGGCGACCTCCGCGGCGCAGCCGAGGTAGCCGTTGCGGTAGCGGGCGACCTCGGCGAGGAAGTCGGCCAGGCGCATGTCGCGGGTGACGATCAGGCCATCGGCCCAGGCCACGGCGTCCATCTGCGGCCGTTCGAGGCGCCGCACGCCGTCGGCGGCGATCCGATAGCTCTGCCCCGCCTCGGCCACCGGAGCCTGCAGCGGACGCGCGCCGAAGGCATCGATGCGCACCGAACCCTCGCTGACGCTGAGACAGGTGGCGGCATCTTGCAGGCGTACGTTGAAACGGGTGCCGAGGGCCTCGAACAGCCCTTGCGCGGTACGTACCCGCAGCGGCCTGTGCGTGGGCGATTGCGTATCGGCGCCGCTGGCGAGGAAGATCTCGCCGCGGGCGAGGAGGATCAGGCGCTGGCCGGCGTCGTAGCGCACGTCGACCGCGCTGTCGGTGTTCAGTTGCAGGCGGGTGCCGTCGACCAGCTCGATACTGCGTCGCTCGCCGGTGGCGGTGCTGTAGTCGGCGCTCAGGCGCTGCCAGGGCAGGCTGTCGCGACCGACCCAGGCCACGGCGCCGCCAGCCACCAGCAGCGACAGCAGTTTCAGCGCCTGGCGCCGCTGCAGGCGCTGCGCGCTGCTGTCCAGGGTGCCGTAGGCGACCCCGCCGGGCAGCGCCTTGAAGCGTCCGTGCAGTTCTTCGTTGAGCGCGCTGACCTGCTGCCAGGCCCGCTCGTGCTCGCCGTGCTCCGCGCGCCAGGCCGCGCAGGCGCGCTGCAGGCGATCGTCGCCCGGCTGCGAGCGCAGGCGGACCAGCCAGTGGATGGCCTGCCTGACCACCGCTTCGTCGACCCTACCGCGCGTCCCGTCCACGGCTCCGCTCATTCGCCGTAGCGCAGCAGGTAGCAGTGGTACAGCGCCTCGGCCACGTAGCGCTCGACGCTACGCTGGGAAACCCCCATGCGTTCGGCGATCTGCCGGTGGCTGAGGTCTTCGCACTGTGCCAGGAGGAAGGCGGTGCGGACCTTCGGCTTGAGCCCGTCGAGCATCCGCGAGATTTCCTCCAGCAGTTCCAGCACCAGTTCCCGCGCCTCGGGCGACGGCGCCTGTGCCTCGGGCAGGTGGGCGATGCTTTCGAGGTAGGCGCGCTGCAGTTCCTCGCGACGCCAGTGGTCGATCACCAGGCCGCGGGCGATGGTCCGCAGGAACGCGCGCGGCATGCCGATCTCGCGCAGTTCGCGCTTGAGCAGGATGCGCAGGAAGGTGTCCTGGGCCAGGTCCGCCGCGTCCGCCGCGCAGCCCAGCTTGCCGCGCAACCAGTTCTGCAACCAGCCATGGTGCTCGCTGTACAGCGCATGCATGGCGCGATGGTGGGCGCTGAGAAGGATCGGGGCGGACATGGGAAAGTCGGGGCGACACATGAATGATAATGAATCGCATTGTCGAGAAGCCGCGGCCTTTTTGCAATAGCACCCGCCGGCCGGCGCCCTACTCGGCCGCCGCGCCTTCGCGCAGGCAGGCCAGCAGGTCTTCGCTGGCGCGGTCGCGATGCGGTTCGTCGCGCCAGCACATGCCCACCGCGCCCTCGCCGGGAATCTCCAGCGCCAGCCTGGCCACCAGGCCGAGCCCGGCGAGGTGCTCGACCACCCGCGCCGAGCCGATGGATAGCATGTCGCTGCCACGCAACAATTCGATGTTGGCCAGCATCGACGATGACTCCAGGCGGTAGGCCGGCGGCTGCCGGCCGCCCTGGGTCAGGGCCATGTCGAGCTTGCTGCGGATCGGCGAGCCGGGCGGCCAGACGATCCAGTCGTAGCGCCGCACGTCTTCCCAGTCCAGCGCGGCGGCCTGGGCCAGCGGGTGACCGGGCCGCGCCATCACCACGATCGCCTCGCTGTAGAGCACCTCGCAGCGCAGGCTGGCGCGCGGCGCATAGTTGTCCAGGCGCCCCACCACCACATCGAGCTGGCGTTTCTCCAGCCGTTCGAGAAGGCCGTTCATGGTGCCTTCGAGCAGTTCCACCTGGGCCCCGGGGTAGCGTCCGAGGAACGCCCGCAATGCGCGCGGCACCAGGCTCGGCGCGGAGGCCGGCGACGTGCCGAGGAGCACCCGGCTGCCGCTGCCGCTGCGCATCGCCTCGAGGTTCTGCCGCGCCCGCTCCATCTCGGTGAGCACGCGCTGGGCGTGGTTGAACAGGGTCATGCCGTAGGGCGTCGGGCGCAGGCCGCGGGCGTGGCGCTCGAACAGCGGCGCGCCGACGTCCTCCTCCAGTTCCTTGAGCCACTTCGACAGGCCCGGTTGGGTGGTGTGTGCGGCCCGGGCGGTGCCGCTGAGGTTGCCGGTCTCCATCAGGCTGACCAGCAGTTGCAGGTGTTGCAGGCGCAGGCGGCGGGTCCAGTCCATCGCAAGCCATCCTCGAATACGTATAGGTCGATGTCTAAATATCATTATTCGGTTATGCCTTCACCTCGAATAATGACTACCAGACCGAGGCGGCCCCGCCTCCTCCCGCCGGAGATTCATCGGTATGCATAACGACAATTCCACCGAGAAGCGCGCCGACTTCTATCGACGCATCCGCCAGCAGCACCTCACCCCGCTCTGGGAAGCCCTGCACAGCCTGGTCCCGGCGCAACCCGCCGGCGGCTGCCAGGCGGCGCTGTGGCGCTATCGCGAACTGCGCCCGTTCCTGCTCGAGGCAGGCGACCTGATCAGCGCCGAGGAAGCGGTGCGCCGCGTGCTGGTGCTGGAGAACCCGGACCTTCCCGGCCAGTCGGCGATCACCCCGAGCCTCTACGCCGGCCTGCAACTGATCCTGCCGGGCGAGATCGCCCCCAGCCACCGGCACACCCAGTCGGCCCTGCGCTTCGTCGTCGAGGGCTACGGCGCCTACACCTCGGTGGACGGCGAACGCACCCGCATGGAGCCGGGCGACTTCATCATCACCCCGTCCTGGACCTGGCACGACCACGGCAACCGCCCCGCCGCGGAAGGCGGCGAGCCGGTGGTCTGGCTGGACGGCCTGGACATCCCGATGCTGCGTTTCTTCGGCGCCACCTTCGCCGAGAGCTACGGCGAACCGGTGCAGCCGTTGCGACGTGGCGAAGGCGACAGCCTCGCCCGCTACGGCAGCAACATGCTGCCGCTGCGCCACCAGCCGACGACGCCGACCTCGCCGCTGTTCAGCTACCCCTACGCGCGCAGCCGCGAGGTCCTCGAGCGCCTGGCGCGCCTCGAACGGCCCGATCCCTGGGAAGGCCACAAGCTGCGCTACGTCAACCCGGCCACCGGCGGCTGGGCCATGCCGACCATCGCCACCTGCCTGCAACTGCTGCCGGCCGGCTTCCTCGGGCAGCCCGCGCGCAGCACCGACGCCAGCGTCTATTCGGTGGTGGAAGGCAGCGGCGTGGCGCAGATCGGCGGCCGGCGCTTCGCCTTCGAGGCCAAGGATCTGTTCGTCGTGCCCTCCTGGGCCGAGCTGCGCCTGGAAGCCGGCGCCACCGACTGCGTGCTGTTCAGTTTCTCCGACCGCCCTGTGCAGCAGGCGCTCGGCATCCTCCGCGAATCCCGCAAACCCCTCGCCCACTGAAGGACCCGTCCCATGAGCCATCTCTTCGCGCCCGAAGCGCCCGTCAGCCTCACCATCCATGGCAGCGACCAGACCTTCCCGGTGCGGCGGGTCTACTGCGTCGGCCGCAACTACGCCGCCCACGCCCGGGAAATGGGCTTCGATCCCGAGCGCGAGCCGCCGTTCTTCTTCTGCAAGCCGGCCGACGCGGTGGTCCCGGTCGCCGCCGGCAGCACCCTGGAGCTGGCCTACCCGAGCCAGACCGGCAACTACCACTACGAGATCGAACTGGTGGCGGCGATCGGCAAGGGCGGCTGCGACATCCCCCTGGAGCAGGCCGAGCAACACGTCTGGGGCTACGCGGTGGGCCTGGACATGACCCGCCGCGACCTGCAGATGCGCATGCGCGAGATGGGCCGGCCCTGGGAGATCGGCAAGGCCTTCGACCGCTCGGCGCCGATCGGCCCGCTCTACCCTGCCAGCCAGGTCGGCCATCCGCGCCACGCCGCCATCAGCCTCCAGGTCGACGGCGAGGATCGCCAGCGCAGCGACATCGACCAGTTGATCTGGTCGGTGGCGGAAACCGTCAGCTACCTGTCGCGCTTCTTCGAGCTGCGCCCCGGCGACCTGGTCTTCACCGGCACCCCGGAAGGCGTCGGCGCGGTCGAGCGCGGCGAGCGGATGCTCGGCGCCATCGACGGCCTCGGCGAACTCAGCGTCCGCGTGGTCTGACCCACCGCCCGCGCACGGCGCGGGCCCACCCTGCCCTTCATCCGGGCCGTCGCCGCGGCGACGGCCGAGGAACGCTCATGCCTACGCCCGACAAGAACAACAAGATCGACGTCCAGGCTTTCATCGATGCGCAGGCGGTTTCCGCCTTCCAGTTGCGAGTCCTGTCGCTGTGCTTCCTGATCGTCGCCATGGACGGATTCGACACCGCCGCCATCGGCTTCATCGCCCCGGCCCTGGCCCACGACTGGCAACTGAGCCCGGCGCAACTCAGCCCGATCCTCGGCGCCGCGCTGGCCGGCCTGGCCCTCGGCGCCTTCGCCGCCGGCCCGCTGGCCGACCGTTTCGGACGCAAGAGCGTACTCCTGCTCTCGGTGCTGTTCTTCGGCGGCTGGAGCCTTGCCTCGGCCTACGCCGGTTCGGTGGAAACCCTGGCCCTTCTGCGCTTTCTCACCGGCCTCGGCCTGGGCGGGGCGATGCCCAACGCGATCACCCTGACCTCCGAATACTGCCCGCGCCGGCACCGCGCGCTGATGGTCACCGCGATGTTCTGCGGCTTCACCCTCGGCTCGGCGCTGGGCGGCCTGCTCGCCGCGCGGATGGTCCCGGCGCTGGGCTGGGAAAGCGTGCTGCTGCTCGGCGGCGGCCTGCCCCTGGCGAGCCTGCCGCTGCTCTGGGCATGCCTGCCGGAGTCGGTGCGCTTCCTCGCCCGCCGCGCACCGGACGCGGCGCGCCTGCGGCGCATCCTCGAACGCCTGGGGCGCCAGCCCGACGGCTGGGCCGGGCGCCTCGAACTGCCCGCCGACGAGTCCGACGGCACCTCGCCCCTGCGGCAGATCCTCGGCGCCGAGCTGCGCGGCGGCACCCTGCTGCTCTGGGCCACCTTTTTCATGGGCCTGCTGATCATCTACCTGCTGACCAACTGGCTGCCGACGCTGATCGGCGGCACCGGCTTCAGTCTCGGCGAGGCGGCGACGATCAGCGCCATGTTCCAGCTCGGCGGCACCCTCGGCGCACTCCTCCTGGGCAGCGCCATGGATCGCTTCGACGCGCACCGGGTGCTGAGCCTGGCCTACGTCGGCGGCGCCCTGTTCATCCTCGGCATCGCCAGCCTCTACCACAGCTTCGCCCTGCTGGCGCTGTGCGTCGCCGGCGTCGGTTTCTGCATCAGCGGCTCGCAGGTCGGCGCCAACGCCCTGGCCGCCGATTTCTATCCGACCCGCAGCCGCGCCACCGGGGTCAGCTGGGCCCTCGGCCTGGGCCGCATCGGCTCGATCGTCGGCTCCCTCAGCGGCGGCGCCCTGCTCGGCCTGGGCCTGGGCTTCAGCGGCATCCTCGCCCTGCTGGTGATCCCGGCGCTGCTCGCCGCCGTGGCCGTGCATCGCCTGGGCCGGCGCCGGGTCAGGCCTTCTCCCACCACTCTCTGAACAGGACTTTCCATGCAGCTCTACAGCTTCTTCAACAGCTCCACGTCCTATCGGGTGCGTATCGCATTGGCCCTGAAAGGCCTGGATTACCAGGTAGTGCCGGTCAACCTGCGGCAGGGCGAGCAACTGCGCCCGGCCGACCGCCAGCGCAACCCGATGGGCGCGCTGCCGACCCTGGTCGACGCCGACGGCCGCCGGTTCAGCCAGTCGCTGGCGATCATCGACTACCTCGACGCCGTGCAGCCCGAACCGCGCCTGATCCCTCTCGACCCACTGCATCGCGCCCAGGCGCTGGAACTGGCCCTGCTGGTGGCCTGCGACATCCATCCGCTGAACAACGTGCGGGTGCTCAAGTACCTGACCCAGGTCCTCGGCATAGACGCCGAGGACCGCCAGCGCTGGTACGCGCACTGGGTCGCCGAGGGCCTGGCGGCGGCGGAGACCCTGCTGAACCGACACCGTCGCGGCGCCTTCTTCGCCGGCGCCGCAGCGGGCATCGTCGAGTGCTGCCTGGTGCCGCAACTGGCCAACGCCCGGCGCATGGGCTGTGACCTGGCGCCCTACCCGGCGTTGCTCGAACTGGAGGGGCGCTGCCTGGCGCTCGAAGCCTTCCAGCGCGCCAGCCCCGAGCGCCAGCCCGACTACCTGCCGGACTGACGCGCTGCCCCGTGGAAAACAACAACAAGAAGGACACGCCCATGACCACCCGCATCCGGGCCAGCCTGCTGGCCCTGCCCCTGCTGCTGCCCTCGTTCCAGGCTATCGCCGCGCTGCCGGGGATGAACCTCGGCCAGACCTCCTTCCTCGACGGCAAGGCCCTGCCCGGCACGCTGTTCCAGCAGTTCGTGAATATCTACGAGGCCGACGACTTCATGGACGCCAACGGTCACCGGCGCCCGCTCGACAATCGCCTGCGCACCCTGCTCGCCACCAGCCACTTCGCCCACATCAGCCAGCACCAGCTGTTCGGCGCCTACTACGGCGCGGAAATCCTCGTCCCGGTGCTGCTCGCCGATCCCGACTTCGAACCCCACGCTGGCAGCGCCAACGGCCTCGGCAACCTGATCGTCAGTCCGTTCATCCTGCAATGGCCGCAGACCGAGCTGTTCGGCCGGCCCTACTGGCAGCGCCTGAACCTCGCCTTCCAGTTACCCACCGGGCGCTATGACAGGCATCGGGCGATCAATCCCGGCAGCAACCACTGGAGCTTCAACCCGCACTACGCGCTGACCTGGGAATTCGCCGAAGGCTGGGAAGCCAGCGCTCGCCTGCAGTACCTGTTGCCGGGCAAGAATCGCGACCCGGCGCCGCCGTTGGCCGACGACTACCTGCAGCCGGGCCAGGCGTTCCACGCCAACTACTCGGTATCGCTGGCGCTGGATGCGCATTGGCGAGTCGGGTTGTCCGGCTACAGCCTGCGACAGATCACCGACGAGCGGGTCGACGGGCACGACCGCCCGGACTCCCGCGAGCAGGTCGATGCCATCGGCCCGGCGCTGATGTTCGGCTGGGGCAAGTCGCGGCTGTTCCTCAATGCCTATCACGAATACGGCGCACGCAACCGCAGCGAGGGCAGCCGGCTGATCCTGCGCTACTCGCAGGTCTTCTGAGCGTCGCCTTCCGGGACGATCGGCAAGCGCTCCAGGGTGCGGAACACCGAGCTGCGCCGCCAGCGCAGGTCCGTCGGTTCCGAGGCCAGGGTGAAACGGCGACGCACCAGGCCGCGCAATGCGCATTGCAATTCGAGCCGGGCCAGGTACGCGCCCAGGCAGTAGTGCGGACCATGGGCGAACGCCACGTGCTGCTTGGCGTTCGCTCGCTGCAATTGCAGACGGTCGGGGGCGGCGAACATCTCCGGGTCGCGGTTCGCCGCGAGGAAGCTCAGCCAGACCTTCTCTCCAGGCGGAATCCGCTGGCCGCCGATCTCCACCTCCTCCAGGGTGCAACGCACGCCGCCGCGCACCGCGCCGTCGAAGCGCAGCAGTTCCTCCACCGCGTTCGCCGCCAGCTCCGGGCACCGCCGCAGCAGGTCGAGCTGGTCGGGATGGGTGAGCAGCGCCAGCGTAGCGTTGCCGACCATGCTGATGGTGGTTTCGAACGCGGCCATGAACACCATGGCATAGGCCGCTACCAGGTCCTCGAGGCCCAGTCCGGCCTCCAGCATCGCGGCACCGTCGAGGATGCTCGGCGCCGCGCCGGACGGCGGGCGCGAAGAGCCATCGCTCCAGCCGCGCGCCTGGCGTTGCAGGTAGTCGCTGAAGGCGGCCGCGCTGCGGTTGATCTGCCCGGCATCGCCGTGGCTGGCGGCGAGATCGAGCCCGGCGGCCAGGTCACGGCCCCAGGGCAGCAGTTGCCCGGTGTCTTCGCGGGGAAAGCCGAACAGCTCGGCGGCCACCCGGATCGTCAGCGGTTCGGCGAAGTCCCTGAGCAGATCGGGCTCGCGGCGCTCCAGCAAGCTGTCGAGGAGCTCTTCCACCAGCGCCTCGATGCACGCCTCCCAGCGGCGCACGGCGTCGGGGCCGAAGGCCGGAGCGAACAGCCTGCGCAGGCGGGTGTGCCGCGGCGCGTCGTTGAACAGCATGAAGTTGTCGTAGAAGCGCGCCAGCGGTTGCAATTGCTGGTGGCCGAACCAGCTGGCGCCGCCCTGGCGGACGCCGGCGGCGCCAAGGCGAGCGGGGTCGGCGGAGAAACGGCGGTCGCGCAGGCACGCCGAGACATCGGCATAGCGACTGATCCACCAGATCGAGGCCTGGTCGCGGCAGACCGGCGCACGGGAGCGGATCAGCCGCAACAGCGGATAGGGATCGGCGACGAAGTCGGGATGGTAGGTGTGGATGTCGAAACCGTCGCTCCGCGGAGCGAGCGCCGGACGCTGAGCGTCATGGCGCGGCTGCGCGCTGCCTTCCTCGCTGAATGCGTCGTCCATGGCCCTCGCTCCGCTGGGTTGGCGTAACGCAGGGAGTATAGATGGCCGGCGGCTCGGCGCCGGCCCGGAGGATCAACGCGGACCGAGGATCTCCGCCAACTGGTCCGGCTGCGGCGCGCCCTGTTGCTGCTGCATGCGCCCCTCGGCATTGAGATAGAAGATCGCCGGGGTCGCCGCGGCGCCCATCGACTCCATCAGTTCCATGTTGCCGGCGAGCTGCTTGCGCACCGCCGCCGGGATCTTCGCCAGCGGCTTCAGGGTGCTGGCCTTGCCCGCCTGCTCATGGTCGTGCAGGGCCTTCTGCGGGTCCTTGCTGGCCAGCAGCGCAGCGGACTTGGCTTCGCTGTCCTCGCGAATGATGCCGACCATGATATGCCGCAACTGCACCTTGCCGGCATCCACCCAGGGTCGCGCCTGCTCCCAGAACATGGTGCAGTACGGGCAGTTCGGGTCGCTGAACAGGTAGACCACGCGCGGCGCGTCGGCACGGCCATCGGCGATCCAGGCGCTCTGCTCCATCTTCTGCCACATTTCCTTGGCCAGCGGCGCATACACCAGGCGCTCCAGCGGTTCGCGGCTGAGGTCCTTGCCCTGGGCGTCGAACAGGTGGCCGGTGAGTACGTGCTTGCCGTCGGGCGTCAGGTACAGCGCCATGCCCTGGTTCTGGTATTCGGCGGCGTAGCCGCGCAGGCCATCCGGGGCGTCGAAGCTGCCGAGGATGCGGGCGCCCTTCTCCTGGACCATGCGGATCGGCGCCGGCAGCTCCTCCGCCGCCGTGGCCAGGCCGGCGTTGAGGAGGGTCAGGCCCAGGCCAAGGGTGATCAGGTTGCGCGGCAGTCTCATTCGGAACTCCTGGTTGCGGGGGCGGCAGCGGCCGGCTCGAAGGCTTCGAGGTAGCGCGCCAGGCTGCCGCGGGACAGTTCGCCGAGATGGCTGCCCAGCAGGCGGCCCTCGGCGGTGTAGAAAACGGTGGTGGGCAAGGCGACCGAGCCGACCTGCTGGCCAAGCTGCCCGCCGTTGTCGAACAGCAGGTTGTCCAGGCGCAGGTTCTCGCCCTGGAGGAAATGGCGCACGGTCTCGGCGCTCTCGCCCTGGTTGGCGAAGAGGAACACTACGTCGGGATTCTCCGCCTGCGCCTGTTGCAGCACCGGCATCTCGCGCCGACACGGCGGGCACCAGCTGGCCCAGAGGTTGATCACCAGCGGGCGGCCCCGGAAATCGGCCAGTTGCACCGACTCGCCGGCGGCGTTGCGCAGGCTCAGTTCGGGCAGGCGCGTACCGCGCTCGTAGATGCCCAGGCCCAGGCTGCCAAGCAGCCAGAACGCCAGTCCGAGGCTGGCGCCGACACCCAGCGAGCGACGTAGCGCCGGTCGCCGCCAGGCCCAGAACAGCGCGCCGAGCACAGCGGCGAGCAGGCCTGGCCAGGCGAGGAAACCGCCATCGCGGATATCCAGCATCTGTGCGAAGTCGCCACGGTACTGCGGCCAGTAGCGCACCACGAAGGCCAGGCGCGCCACCAGCAGGCCGAGCAACAACAGGTTGAACAGCACCGGCTCGGCGTTGCGCCCGCCGCCGCGCGCCGCCAGCCAACCACCGAGCAGCGCGGCGCCGAGGGCGAGGAACAGCAGCAGGTGTTGCAGCGAGACCACCAGCGGCCCCAGGGAAAAACTCAGCATCAGCCGCGCTCCCGGGTCGCCTGCCAATGGGCGAGGAAGCCGCCGGCGTCGACTTCGCCGGTCAACCGGCGCGCGCGGCGCTCCTCGCCTTCCGGGCCGATCCAGATCAGGCTCGGCGGGCCGGGTACCTGGTAGCGGTGCAGCAGCTCGCGGCTGGCGGCGTTGTCCGCGGTCACGTCGAGCCGCAGCAGGCGCACGCCCTGCAGGGCGGCGAGCACATCGGGCTTGGCGAACACCTGTTTCTCCATGATCCGACAGGACACGCACCAGTCAGCGTAGTAGTCGAGCAGCACCCATTGTCCCTCGGCCTTGGCCGCAGCCAACTGACGGTCCAGCTCGGCCGGCTGGCTCACCGTGAGGAACGCCTCGTGGGCGCTGGCCGTCGGCGTAGCGCCCCGGTTCGCCGCCGCATACACCTGTAGCGGATGCCAGGGGTCGTCGGCCCCGGCCGCGGCGCCCAGCAACATCGCCGCGCCCCAGAGACCGAAGATGCAGCCCGCCGCGCCGAACAGCACCGCGTGCCGCGCCAGGCCTCGCGCCGTGTGCAGCGCGGCGTAGGCCAGGACCAGCAGCAACGCGCCGCCAAGGCCGATCCACAGCGCCTCGCCGAGCAGCGGACGCAGGAGTATCCAGGCGGTGCCGAGGAAAAGGAAGCCGAACACGCCTTTGACCAGGTTCATCCAGGGACCGGGCTTGGGCAGGAAGCGGCTGCCGACCGTCACCAGCAGCAACAGCGGCATGCCGATGCCGAGGCCCAGGCTGAACAGCACCAGGCCGCCATGCAGGGCATTGCCGGTCTGCGCGATATAGAGCAAGGCGCCGGCCAGCGGCGCGGTCATGCACGGTCCCACCAGCAGCCCGGACAACGCGCCGAGCGCAGCGGCACCGGCCAGGCTGCCGCCCTTGCGGCCGCGACTGAGACCGTCGAGGCGGTCGCGCAGGGCCGCCGGCAGTTGCAGTTCGAAGAAGCCGAACATCGGCAGCGCGAGGAACACGAACAGCGCGGCGAAGCTGCCCAGCAGCCACGGCTGTTGCAGCCAGGCCTGCAGGTTGCCGCCAAGCAGCGCCGCGACCACCCCGAGTCCGGCGTAGACCAGCGCCATGCTCAGCACGTAGCTACCGGCCAGCAGCAGGCCGCGACGAGGGCCGGCGCCGCTGCCGACCACCAGCCCGGCGAGGATCGGCAGCATCGGCAGCGAACAGGGAGCGAACGCCAGCAACAGGCCGAGGCCGAAGAACAGCAACAGGCTCCAGGCCAGGTTGCCGGCCTGCAGGCTGCCGGCCAGGCCCTGGTCCTCGGCGACTTCGCCGCTCGTCCCGGCGACGGCGGCGGCGGCAGGGCCGGTACCGCCCAGATCGAGCGCCTGGCTCTGCGGCGGATAGCACAGGCCGGCGTCGGCGCAGCCCTGCCAGCCCAGGCGCAGTTGTCCGGCGGCGGCCGCCGGCAGGGTCAGTTCCAGGCTCTGGCGATAGACCTGCGACTCGCCGAAGAACTCGTCGCTGTGGCTTTCGCCCGGCGGCAGCTGCGGCTGCAAGGCCGGGTCGAGTCCGTCGAAGCGCAGGCGCTTCTGGTACAGGTAGTAGCCCGGCGCGATCTGCCAGCGCAGTTGCACCTGGCCGTCGTCGAGGCGCTCCCAGGTGAAGCGGAAGGCTTTCTCCACCGGCAGGAAATCCGTCTGCGTCGCGCCGCGCGGCGCGAACAGGTCGTCGCCCGGTTGCGCCTGGGACAGGCCCGGCAGCAGGAGCATCAGGAGCAGGATCAACACACGCATGGATAACGCCTTCTACGATGAACTCGGCGGCAGCATGGCCAGCGACGATTAACAGGCCGTTAACGCGGCCACGGGAAACCCCCGGCGACGCGCCGGGCGGGGCATAATCCTGGCTTAATTCGCCCGCTTCAGACTCCTATCCCTTTAACCAGCGATACCGCCATGCATGTACTGCTCACCGAAGACGACGACCTGATCGCCAGCGGCATCGTCGCCGGCCTCAACGCCCAGGGCCTGACCGTGGACCGGGTGGCCAGCGCCGCCGATACCCAGGCGCTGCTCCAGGTGGCGCGCTTCGACGTGCTGGTCCTCGATCTCGGCCTGCCCGACGAGGACGGCCTGCGCCTGCTGCAACGCCTGCGCCAGCAGGGCGTCGACCTGCCGGTGCTGGTGCTGACCGCGCGCGACGCGGTGACCGACCGGGTCGCCGGGCTGCAGGCCGGCGCCGACGACTACCTGCTCAAGCCCTTCGACCTGCGCGAACTCGGCGCCCGCCTGCATACCTTGCAGCGGCGCTCCGCCGGGCGCTGCGTCAACGTCATCGAACACGGTCGCCTCAGCTACGATCCGAGCACCCGCGAAACCTGGCTCGACGGTCGCCCCGTGGAGCTGTCGCGACGCGAACAGGCGCTGTTGCAGGCATTGCTCAACAACCGCGGGCGGATCCTCAGCGGCGAGCAGCTCAAGGATAGCGTCTATGGCTTCGGCGACGAGGTCGAGAGCAACGCCCTCAACGTCCACATCCATCACCTGCGGCGCAAGCTCGGCAACGCCATCGTGCAGACCGTGCGCGGCCTCGGCTACCGCCTCGGGCCGGCGCGCGGCGACGGAGACGACGCATGAGCCTGCGCCTGCGCCTGACCCTGATCCTCGGCTCGGCCTTCATCCTGCTCTGGTCGCTGGCCGCGGCCTGGATGCTCTGCGACCTGCGCGGGCAGATGATGCGCTCCTTCGACCAACGCCTGGCGGCCTCGGCGCGGATGGTTGCCGGCCTGCTCCAGCAGTTGCCGCAGCCGCAGCCGGCGGACGGCCAGACCACGCGCCTGAGCGCGGAGCAACTGGGGATTCCCAACGGCATGGCCTGCCAGGTCAGCTCACTGCGCGGCGAAGTCCTGGCGCAGAGCCATGCCACCCCGGAGCGGGCGCTGGACAGCACCGCCAGCGGCTTCCGCGACCAGGAAATCAACGGCGTGCTGTGGCGCAGCTTCACCGTGCAGGCCGGCGACCTGCGGGTCAGCACCGCCGACCGCCTGGAAGAGCGCGACGTGCTGCAACGCTCGGTGGTGGTGGCCGCCGCGGTGCCGGTGACGGTCGCCCTGCTCGGCAGCCTGGCCCTGCTCTGGCTCGGCGCCGGCCAGGGTCTGGCGCCGCTCAAGCGGATTCGCGACGCCCTCACCCGACGTGGCGCCGACTCGCTGGAGCCACTGGAGCTAGCGGCCCTGCCGAGCGAACTGAAGCCGCTGGTGGAAACCCAGAACCAGTTGTTCCAGCGCATCGCCCAGGCCATCGAACGCGAGCGACGCCTGACCGGCGATGCCGCCCACGAGCTGCGCAGCCCGCTGACCGCGATCAAGACCCACCTGCAGGTCGCGCGCATGACCGAGGGCGCCGCCGCCGAGCAGGCCCTGGCCCACGCCGAGGAAGGCGCCGACCGTCTGCACCGGACGCTGGACCAGTTGTTGCTGCTGGCGCGGGTGGAAGGCAGCCTGTCGTTCGACGACGGCGTGCAGTGCAGCGCCGAGGACGCCGCCCGGGTGGCCATGCACGACGCCGGCCACGGCGATGAGCGGATGTTCGAACTGAAGCTGGCCGACGGCTTGTCCGAGGCGCCGCTGGAAGTCCCCTCGGTGCTGGCCATCGCCGCGCTGCGCAACCTGCTGGACAACGCCCTGCGCCACACCGCCGCCGGCACCCGGGTGGAGCTGGCGGTGGAAACCGCGCAAGGCTGCGCGCGCTTCCACGTCCGCGACCACGGTCCGGGCATCGCCGAAACCGACCTGCCGCACCTCACCCGGCGTTTCTGGCGCCACGGCAAGAGCGGCGGCAGCGGGCTCGGCCTGGCCATCGTCCAGGCTATCGTGCAACGCTGCCAATGCCGGCTGGACTTCGACAGCCGCGCGGACGGCCTGCGGGTGACGCTGGAAATGCCGCTGCGCGAGTGATGCGCGGGCCCACCCGCCAACCGACTCCCGTAGGGCGAATAGCCGCCCGCGGCTATCCGCCGGACCGAGGCCCAGGCATCGGCGGATAACGCCGTTGGCGTTATCCGCCCTACCCCCGCGCCGACCTGCTTCCGCCGGACCGGGTCTCCGTCCTGCGGACGCCAGGCCACGAGGGTCAGATTCCCTGTCCCAGCAGCACGCCGTTGACCTTCTGTCCGTACAGGTTGACGCCGTCGTTGGCATGGAACTTCTGCCGCGTCTTCTCCACCGAACCGTCCACCAGGCGCGGGTCCTGCGGGCGCTCGTGGCTGTTCATGAAGGCGGCGACGTCCCAGGCGTCGCGGTCGCTGAGGGTACCGGGCTTGCCCAGCGGCATGTTGTACTTGATGAAGGAGGCCGCGGTGTTGATGCGGTGCATGCCCGCGCCCCAGTTGAACGACTGCGCGCCCCACAGCGGTGGGAACACCGTCTGCCCCAGAGCCATCTGGCCCTGGCCGTCGGCGCCGTGGCAGATCGCGCACTGCGCGGCATAGACCTTGGCGCCGCGCTCGATGCTGTAGCCGCCTTCCGGCGGGGCCACGTCCGGATAGCCGCGTCCGGGCAGGCTGACCCCGGTCGGCGCCTGGCTCGCCAGCCAATAGGCGTAGACGGTCAGGGCCTTGATCTCCGGGCTGTCGGCCGCCGGCACCTTGCCGTTCATGCTGAACTGGAAGCAGCCCTGCAGGCGCTCGGCGAACGTATTGACCTTGTTGTTCTTGGCGCGGAACGCCGGATAGACCGGGTAGGCCGCCCACTGCGGCGCGGAGTTGGCCCGGCGGCCCTGGTCGAGATGGCAGTTGACGCAGTTGAGCTGGTTACCGACCAGATGCGGCGCGTTCTTCCGGGTTTCCACGAACAACGCCTGGCCCTGGCGGACCATTTCGCCGAAGGCGTTGTCCGGGAGGCTGCTTTCCGCCGGCGGCTGGAACGGCTCCGAGGGCGCCGTTGCCGCGTGGACGGGAGCGACCAGCAGGCCGGCGACGGCCAGGGAAAGGATCGACGGCATGTTCATGGCTGGCCTCCTGCCTGACCGAGGGTGGCGAAGAACTGGCTGACGCTGCGGATCTCCTCTTCGCTGAGGGATTTGGCGATATGTCCCATCAGATCGTTCGGGTCGTTGCGGCGAGTGCCAAGCTGCCAGGCGCGCAACTGGTTGCTCAGGTACATCTCGCCCTGCCCCTGCAACGGCGGGAAGGCCTCCCCCACGCCGCTGCCGGCCGGACCGTGACAGGTCACGCACTCGGGAATGTTGCGCTCCCAGGCGCCACGCACCGCCAGGGTCTCGCCGGGGCTGCGCGGGGCGGCCACGCGCGACAGCGCCACCGGCTTGGGCGCCGGCATTGCCGCGAGGGTAGTGGCGAGCGCCTGGATCTCGTCGTCGCCGAGAGCATCGGCTATGCCCTTCATCACCGGGTGCTCGCGACTGCCGCCCTGCTTGAGGTCATGCAGTTGCTTGCTCAGGTAGGCGGCGGGAAGGCCCGCCAGGCGTGGAAAGCCGGCGGCGGCCAGGCCCATGCCATCGGCGCCGTGGCAGGTGACGCAGGCCGCGGCGGCCGGGTTGGCGCCGCCCTGGGTATAGAGTTTCTGGCCGTCGACGGCGGCCTGGGCCGTCGCCGCCAGCAAGGCGGTCAATGAAAACAGCAGTCGGTGTGCAACCGGCATGGCAGGGTTCCTCTCTGACTTATTGTTTTTAGTTCTAAGTTTAGAACCAAAAAACCTATCGCCGAAAGACCCTACCGCACGCAGGTCTACATCATTTTCCCTACAGGCCCCGGATCACGCCCCTTTCAGCTCCGCGACGATTTCGCAAGAGCGCAGCCGATGGGCGTGCTCGTAGAAGTCGCTGGTGAAGATAAGCTCGTCGGCGCCGGTCTGCTCCAGGAGGATCTCCAGACGCGCACGAACCTTCTCCGGACCGCCGATCACCGCCAGGCCGAAGAAGCTGCCGACCGCATCCTGCTCGTGGGGCAGCCACAACGGCGCCATACTTTCCACCGGCGGCTTCTGTTTCAGGCTCTCGCCGCGGATCAGCGCCAGCACGCGCTGGAAGGCGGTAGTGGCGAGGAACTCGGCCTCTTCGTCGGTAGGTGCGGCGATCAGCGGCACGCCGATCATCGCGTAAGGTTTGTCGAGTACCGCCGAGGGCTGGAAGTTGCTGCGGTAGATGCGCAGCGCCTCGTGCAGGTAACGCGGTGCGAAATGCGAAGCGAAGGCATAGGGCAAGCCTTTCTGCGCCGCCAGGTGAGCGCTGAACAGGCTCGAACCGAGTAGCCAGATCGGCACCTGGGTACCCTCGCCCGGCACCGCCAGCAGGCTCTGCTGGGAACGGCGCGGGCCGAGCAGCATTTCCAGCTCGGCGACCTGCTCGGGGAAGTCGTCGCCGTTGCCCAGGCGGTCGCGACGCAAGGCGCGCATGGTCGCCTGGTCGGCGCCGGGGGCGCGGCCAAGGCCGAGGTCGATGCGGCCCGGGTAGAGCGTCTCCAGGGTGCCGAAGTTTTCCGCCACCACCAGCGGCGCATGGTTCGGCAGCATCACCCCACCCGAGCCGACGCGGATCCGCGAGGTGCCGCCGGCGATATGGCCGATCAGCAGCGCGGTGGCGGAGCTGGCGATGCCATCCATGTTGTGGTGCTCGGCCAGCCAGAAACGGTTGAAGCCCAGGCGCTCCACATGGCGCGCCAGGTCCAGGGAGTTGTGCAGGGCTTCGGCCACGCTGCCGCCGGTGCGCACCGGCACCAGGTCGAGCATGGACAGGGGAATATCAGCAAGCGTTGTCATGAAAGCTCCAATCGGCAGCGGGCGATGGCCGGGGCGCGAGACACGCGCGGAAGGACCTCGCCCGGGGTTTGGATCAATTCTATATCACGCGTTATAGTTTTTGCCCACGGAGAATCCATGGGCTTTTTCCAGTCAAGGCGCGCTGTGGCGTCAGGCGGCCTCGACCGCCAGCAGGGAATCCCAGGCCGCCATCGCGCAGCGGCCGATGGCCAGCAACTGCTGGCGGCTGGCGCCGTCGCGGGCCTGGATCGACAGGCCCTGAAGCACGCTGCTGTAGAAACTGGTGAGCGCGTCGAGATCGGCTCCGGCCGGCACGTCGCCGTCGGCCACGCCTCGTGCGAAACGCTCGCGCAGCAGGCGCGCGGCGCGCCGCCGGTGATCGCGCAGGTAGTCTTCGACGCCTTTGTTGGCCGGCGAGAAATTGGTCGTGCTGAGGTCGACCAGGCAACCGCGCGGCTTGCCTTCGGTGGTGTAGCTGACGGCGGCGCTTTCCAGCAGCGCGGCGATCGACTCGCGCGCCGTCGGCAGGGCGAAGGCGCCCTTGGAAAGCTGGCACTCCTGGCTCAGGTAGAGTTCCACCGCCGAACGGAACAGCGCCTCCTTGGAACCATAGGCGGCATACATGCTCGGCGCGCAGATGCCACCCATGGCCTCCTTCAGCGCGGCCATGGTCGCGCCTTCGTAGCCGGCCTCCCAGAACACGTCGAGCGCCCGGCGCAATGCCTGTTCACGATCGAAGCCGCAGGGGCGTCCACGCTTGGCCATGGGAATTCCTGAGAAAAAAACACGTCATATGGTAACACCGGCGAACAGTCGCAAGGCTGGAGGGGGTCGCTTGATCCATCACCGCGCTCGATATACACCATGCAGGCTTTTTACTTCTGCCGGTTCTCCCGCTGGGCAAACATGCTCTCCAAGGGCAGACGCCCACCCTTCCCCAGGAGAACCGATCATGTCCAGCTTCAGCGCCCTCGCCAGCTACTTCGCCGCTTCCGCGTTCTACAGCAATGCAGTGACCCCTACTCGCCCGGTTCAGGCCAGCGCGCCCGCGCCGACCAGCGAGAAGAAATGAGCCCAAGGAGGCATCCATGCTCTCAGCCCGCTCCCGCAAGGCCCCGACCTATGGCGTCACCTATGTGAGCCTCGAGGATTGCACCCTGCACTTCGAGACCGAGTACATCATCGAGCGCCGCGACGGCAGCCTCGCGCACATGCCGATGCGCACGCCGGTCAGTGAGCGCGAAGCCCTGCAACGCCTGATCGAAAGCTGCATCGACGACTGATACCTCCAGTGCCCGTGTGCCGCTCTCAGGAGCGGCCAGCGGCGTTTTCCCAATCCGCCACCAGCGTCCGCAGTCGCGCGTCGCGCAGTTCGAAGAGTTCCAGCAGCCCCAGTGCCCGGATCGCCGGCAGCAAGGCGCGCAGGTCTTCTTCAGCCTGCCGCCGTTGCGCCGCGGGCAGTTCCTCCTCAAGCAGCAGCCGGGCGTTGGCGATGAACGCGCCGACGCTGCCCTTGCGTATCTCCACGCCGCCCAGGCGGATGCGGTCCTGTCGGTCGGGAAGGATGTCTTCGGCCTTCATGGCGTGCTCCAGGCAAGAATGATGAGCCGCCAGGCTACATCCTCAGTCGAATGGCCTATTATCCATTCCAAGCCAATCATCGTCGTTTTTCCGCCAAATGCTTCCGGAACCCCTGCCCGTCCCGCTCTTCGCCCTGCGCATCGACCGCGCAGCCAGCCGCACGGCCTCCCACCGCCATGCCTGCGGCCAGCTCTACTGCCTGGAGCGCGGCCTTCTGGTGGTCGAGGACGAGCATGGCCGCCAGGCCCTGCCTCCGCGCCAGATCGCCTGGATCCCACCGGGTCACCCACACTCGGCGCACTCCCACGGCAGCCTGGCAGGCTGGAGCGCCTACCTCGCCGCCGAACACTGCCGCGACCTGCCCCGGCACCCCGGCGTGCTCGCCTGCTCGGCTTTCGTGGCGCTGATCGTCGAACGCGCCACCCGCTGGCCGACCGGCTCCGCCTGGAACACCGAACGCGAGAACCTGCTGCGCGTGCTGCTGGACGAGCTGCGCCACGCCGTGCCCCAGCGGACCCGCCTGCCCTATCCGGGGGATTCGCGCCTGCGCAGGATCGCCGAGGCATTGCTGGCCAACCCCGGCGATCCGCGGCCGGCGGCCGAATGGGCACGCTGGGCGGGCCTCAGCAGCCGTAGCCTGAGCCGGCTGTTCGGCGCCGAGACCGGCATGAGCTTCGCGCAATGGCGGCAACTGGCGCGACTGCACGCGGCCGTCGAACGGCTGGCAGCGGGCCAGGCGGTCGGCGAGATCGCCTGGTCGCTCGGCTACGAAAGCCCGAGCAGCTTCGCCAGTGCCTTCCGCGCAGTATTCGGCGAGACGCCGTCCGGCTATTCCAGTCGCGCCAACGAAGCGCTAGCCTGAACCTTCCGCGCCACGAGCCTTTCCCCATGAGCCACGCCAATACGCCCCGCGACTGGGTTCGACGCGCCCCGCAACACGGTGCGGTGGAACGCATCGAGGCTTACTTCGCCGGCCACGGCTACGATCCGCATCGCCACGACACCTATGCCATCGGCCAGACCCTGGCCGGGGTGCAGAGCTTCCGCTATCGCCGCAGCCAGCGCCACAGCCTGCCGGGCGGCTGCCTGGTGCTGCATCCCGACGAGCTGCACGACGGCGAGGCCGGCAGCCAGGAAGGGTTCCGCTACCGGATGCTCTACGTCGAGCCGGCGCTGATCCAGCAGGCCCTCGGCGGCCGGCCGCTGCCGTTCGTGCGCGGGGGCTTGTCCGACGACCCGCGCCTGATCGCCGCCAGCCGGGCCCTGCTACAGGCCATGGATACCCCGCTGGAGCCGCTGGAAGAACAGGACGCCCTGTTCGAACTGGCCCACGCCCTCGACGCCGTGGCCGGCAACCGGGCGCGCGGCAGGCGCCACTTCGACTTCGTCGCCGCCGAGCGCGCCCGGCAGTACATCCACGCGCACCTGGAGCGCCCGCTGAGCCTCGACGAACTGGCGCAGGTCGCCCAGCGCGAACGCTGGAGCCTGTCGCGCGATTTCCGCGCGCTGTTCGGCACCAGCCCCTACCGCTACCTGATCCAGCGCCGGCTGGACATCGCCCGCCGGCTGATGCTCGGCGGCCAGACGCTGGCCGAAGCCGCGCTTGCCGCCGGTTTCACAGACCAGAGCCACATGACCCGCCATTTCGGCCAGAGCTACGGCCTGCCGCCGGCACGCTGGCTGCGTATGCTCGGCCGCGCCTAGCCAGGTTGCACGATCATCCAAGACCGCCCGCTCCGTAGCCGCCTACCCTGGCGCCAGAGACCAACCACCGGAGCGCACCGATGTCCACCAGCACAACCCAAGCGATCAACTTCGCCGCCAAGCTCGCCCTGTTCGACGACCGCTGGCAACCCAGGGTGATCGCCCAGATGAACGACTACCAGTTCAAGCTGGTGAAGATCGAAGGCGACTTCGTCTGGCACAGCCACGCCGACACCGACGAGACCTTCATCGTCCTCGCCGGTCGCCTGCGCATCGATTTCCGCGACGGCGCGGTGCACCTGGGCCCCGGCGAGATGTATGTGGTGCCGCGCGGCGTGGAGCACAAGCCGTTCGCCGAGGGCGAGGTGCGCATGCTCCTGGTGGAGCCCTGCGGCGTGCGCAACACCGGCGACCAGGGCGGCGAGCGGACGGCCGTCAACGATCTGTGGATCTGAAACCGCGCCCACGAAAAAGCCCGGCTCGCTGGCCGGGCTCTTTCGCTGCGGGTCGTCCTCAATCGGCGACGTGGATCACCACCCGGCCACGCTTCGGACAGGTTTCCATGTAGCGATGCGCCTCGACCACCTGGTCGAACTCGAATACCCGGTCGACCACCGGCTTGAGCAGGCGATCGCGGGTCAGTTGCTCGATGTGCGCGAGGGCCTTGCTCACCGACTCGTCGTTGCGTTCCAGGCCCATCTCCGGATGACCGGTGAAATCCATCAGGCAGTGGCGGTAGAACTGCAGGTGCTTCTTGAACGCGGCGCAGGCCGGGAACGCCGACTCGTTGCCGCCGTTGCAGCCATACAGCACCAGCTTGCCGCGGGTGGCGGAGACATCGCCGAGCAGGGTCATCTGCGGGCCGCCCAATTCGTCGAGGATGACATTGACGCCCTTGCCCTCGGTGAAGCGCTCGACTTCCAGGACCAGGTCCTGCTCGTCGGTCACCACCACCTTGTCGGCGCCCTGCTCGCGGAGGAACTCGCGCTCCTCGGCGGACTTGGTGGAAGCGATCACCCGCGCGCCGAGAGCCTTGGCCAACTGGATCGAGACCGGTCCGTACATGCGCGCCGCCTCGGTGATCAGCACGGTCTGCCCGGCCTTCAACCCGGCCAGGTCGACCAGGCCGAAATAGGCCACCAGCAGGCCGGTGTAGTAGACGCTGGCCTCCACCGGGGTGAGTACCTCGGGGTAGACCGCCAGGGCCGCGCGTGGCATCAGCACCACGTCGCCATAGGCCGGATAATGATCGGGGGTATGGGCGGGGAAACTGGCCACGCGGGAACCCAGCGGCAGGTCGCCGACGCCGGCGCCGGCCGCCAGCACCTCGCCGGCCAGCTCGAAGCCGAGACCGGACGGCAGCGCAGCCTGCTCCGGGGCCAGGTTCTGACGCCAGAGCACATCCTTCCAGCTCACGCCGATCGCCTGGACACGCACCAGGACTTCCCCTGCGGCCGGCGCCGGGGTCGGCAGCTCTTCGCATTTGAGGACCTCTGGCGGGCCAAACTGATGAAAACGGATCACTCGGGACATCGCAAACCTCTGCAGTGCATCACGGGGTGAATAACCTCATGGGTTGTGACTGTATCCGCCCATGCCTGACAAAACCACCCGTCGTTATTGATAATGGCTATGCCTGTCAGTGATCCTATGCCCCTCCGGCACCTCGCCAGGCCCCGCCCCGTCTCGCACGCAAGGCTTGACGGCGAGCCCCCGCGGTTGCAGCCTCTAGCCCCTGGAAACGAGGAACGCCATGAACCGAAACGACCTGCGCCGCGTCGATCTGAACCTGCTGATCGTGTTCGAGACCCTGATGCACGAACGCAGCGTGACCCGCGCCGCAGAGAAACTGTTCCTCGGCCAGCCGGCCATCAGTGCCGCGCTGTCGCGCCTGCGCACGCTGTTCGACGACCCGCTGTTCGTCCGTACCGGACGCAGCATGGAGCCCACCGCGCGAGCCCAGGAAATCTTCGCCCACCTGTCGCCGGCGCTGGACTCCATCTCCACCGCCATGAGCCGCGCCAGCGAGTTCGATCCGGCGACCAGCACCGCGGTGTTCCGCATCGGCCTTTCCGACGACGTCGAGTTTGGCCTGTTGCCGCCCCTGCTCCGCCGCCTGCGCGCGGAGGCGCCGGGGATCGTCCTCGTCGTGCGCCGCGCCAACTATCTATTGATGCCGAACCTGCTGGCCTCGGGGGAGATCTCGGTGGGCGTCAGCTACACCGACGAACTGCCGGCCAACGCCAAGCGCAAGACCGTGCGCCGCAGCAAGCCGAAGATCCTCCGCGCCGACTCCGCGCCCGGCCAGCTGACCCTCGACGACTACTGCGCGCGACCGCACGCGCTGGTGTCCTTCGCCGGCGACCTCAGCGGCTTCGTCGACGAGGAACTGGAGAAATTCGGCCGCAAGCGCAAGGTGGTCCTGGCGGTGCCGCAGTTCAACGGCCTCGGCACCCTCCTCGCCGGCACCGACATCATCGCCACCGTGCCCGACTACGCCGCCCAGGCGCTGATCGCCGCCGGCGGCCTGCGCGCCGAGGACCCGCCGTTCGAGACCCGCGCCTTCGAACTGTCGATGGCCTGGCGCGGCGCCCAGGACAACGACCCGGCGGAACGCTGGCTGCGCTCGCGGATCAGCATGTTCATCGGCGATCCGGACAGTCTCTGAGCCCTCCGGCGGCTACCTGCACGAGGCGTCGCAACGGGGAAATCGATCGCGCACCGCGAGCCTGTGGCTTATTCCATCGAAAGCACTGTCCATAACCATCGACTGTTACAGAAAACGAAAAACCATGTATCACTGTTCGTGATAATCAAAATCTCATCGTTCGATTAGTTCCCTGCCGGAGCAGCCCGCAGACTTCGCCAATCCCGAAAAACCGACTGGCGGAGTCAAGCATGGAACAGTCATCCCACTTCTCCTGGCGCTACCCCCTCGCACTCGCGGCCGTACTGGTCCTGAGCGCCTGCGGCAAGGCCCCGGAAACCACCCAAGGCATGGCGGCGCCCAAGGTCAGCGTCGCCGAAGTCATCGAACAACCGCTGAACGAGTGGGACGAATTCACCGGCCGCCTGGAGGCCCCGGAGTCGGTGGAGCTGCGCCCGCGGGTATCGGGCTACATCGACCGCGTGGCCTTCCATGAAGGCGCCCTGGTGAAGAAAGGCGACCTGCTGTTCCAGATCGACCCGCGCCCGTTCGAGGCCGAGGTCAAGCGCCTCGAAGCCCAGCTGCAACAGGCCCGCGCGGCCCAGGCGCGGAGCGTCAACGAAGCCCAGCGCGGCGAACGCCTGCGCGCCAGCAACGCGATCTCCGCGGAACTCGCCGACGCCCGCACCACCGCCGCCCAGGAAGCCAAGGCGGCGGTCGCCGCGACCCAGGCGCAACTGGACGCGGCACGCCTGAACCTGAGCTTCACCCGGATCACCGCGCCGATCGACGGTCGCGTCAGCCGCGCCGAGGTCACCGCCGGCAACCTGGTCAACTCCGGGGAGACCCTGCTCACCACCCTGGTCAGCACCGACAAGGTCTACGCCTACTTCGACGCCGACGAGCGCGTGTTCCTCAAGTACGTCGAGCTGGCCCGCCAGGCCGGTCGCGACACGCGCAGCGAGAGCCCGGTGTACCTCGGCCTGAGCAGCGAGGACGGCAACCCGCACCTGGGCCGGCTGGACTTCCTCGACAACCAGGTCAACCCGCGTACCGGCACCATCCGCGGCCGCGCCGTGTTCGACAACGCCAAGGGCGAGTTCACCCCCGGCCTCTACGTGCGCCTGAAGCTGGTCGGCAGCAAGACCTACGCCGCCACCCTGATCAAGGACGAAGCGGTCGGCACCGACCTGGGCAAGAAGTTCGTGCTGGTCCTGGATGGCGACAACAAGACCGTCTACCGCACCGTCGAGATGGGACCGAAGCTGGAGGGCCTGCGCATCGTCCGCAGCGGCCTGAGCAAGGGCGACCGGATCGTCGTGAATGGCCTGCAGCGGGTCCGCCCGGGCATGCAGGTGGATCCGCAGAAGGTCGAGATGGCCAGCGCCGACACCCTGGCCACCCTCGCGCGCCTGCGGCAGTCGGTCGGCGACAGCGAACCACCGAAGGTGGCGGCGTCCAAGGACAACGCCACTCGCAACGAGCCGCGCGGCTGAGCGCGGCGATAGGAAGAACCGATGAATTTCTCCCAATTCTTCATCCAGCGGCCGATCTTCGCCGCGGTGCTGTCGCTGCTGATCCTGATCGGCGGCGCCATCTCCCTGTTCCAGCTACCCATCAGCGAATACCCGGAAGTGGTGCCGCCGACCGTCGTGGTCCGCGCCAACTTCCCCGGCGCCAACCCGAAAGTCATCGGCGAGACCGTCGCCTCTCCCCTGGAACAGGCGATCACCGGGGTGGAGAACATGCTCTACATGTCCTCCCAGTCGACCTCCGACGGCAAGCTGACCCTGACCATCACCTTCGCCCTCGGCACCGACCTGGACAACGCCCAGGTGCAGGTGCAGAACCGCGTCACCCGGACCGAGCCGAAGCTCCCGGAAGAAGTGACCCGGCTCGGCATCACCGTCGACAAGGCCTCGCCCGACCTGACCATGGTCGTGCACCTGACCTCGCCGGATAACCGCTACGACATGCTCTACCTGTCGAACTACGCGGTGCTCAACGTGAAGGACGAACTGGCCCGCCTCGACGGCGTCGGCGACGTCCAGTTGTTCGGCCTCGGCGACTATTCGCTGCGCGTCTGGCTGGACCCGAACAAGGTCGCCTCGCGCAACCTCACCGCCACCGACGTGGTCAACGCCATCCGCGAGCAGAACCGCCAGGTCGCCGCCGGCACCCTGGGCGCGCCGCCGGCGCCGAGCGATACCAGCTTCCAGTTGTCGATCAACACCCAGGGTCGCCTGGTCACCGAGGAAGAGTTCGAGAACATCATCATCCGCGCCGGCGCCAACGGCGAGATCACCCGTCTGCGCGACATCGCCCGGGTCGAGCTGGGCTCCAACCAGTACGCCCTGCGCTCGCTGCTGAACAACAAGCCGGCGGTGGCGATCCCGATCTTCCAGCGTCCCGGCTCGAACGCCATCGAGATCTCCAACCTGGTGCGGGAGAAGATGGCCGAGCTGAAGCACAGCTTCCCGCAAGGCATGGACTACTCCATCGTCTACGACCCGACCATCTTCGTCCGCGGCTCCATCGAGGCGGTGGTGCACACCCTGTTCGAAGCTCTGGTGCTGGTGGTGCTGGTGGTGATCCTGTTCCTGCAGACCTGGCGCGCCTCGATCATCCCGCTGGCCGCGGTGCCGGTGTCGCTGATCGGCACCTTCGCGGTGATGCACATGCTCGGCTTCTCGCTCAACGCGCTGTCGCTGTTCGGCCTGGTGCTGGCCATCGGCATCGTGGTGGACGACGCCATCGTGGTGGTGGAGAACGTCGAGCGCAACATCGGCCTCGGCCTCAAGCCGGTGGAAGCCACCAAGCGTGCCATGCGCGAGGTGACCGGGCCGATCATTGCCACGGCGCTGGTGCTCTGCGCGGTGTTCATCCCGACCGCGTTCATCTCCGGCCTTACCGGGCAGTTCTACCGCCAGTTCGCCCTGACCATCGCGATCTCCACGGTGATCTCGGCGTTCAACTCGCTGACCCTGTCGCCAGCGCTGGCGGCGGTCCTGCTCAAGGGCCACCACGAGCCGAAGGACCGCTTCTCGGTGTTCCTCGACAAGCTCCTCGGCAGTTGGCTGTTCCGTCCGTTCAACCGTTTCTTCGACCGCGCCAGCCATGGCTACGTCGGCACGGTGAACCGGGTCCTGCGCGGCAGCTCGATCGCCCTGCTGGTCTACGGCGGGTTGATGGTGCTGACCTACTTCGGCTTCTCCAGCACGCCGACCGGTTTCGTCCCGCAGCAGGACAAGCAGTACCTGGTGGCCTTCGCCCAGTTGCCCGATGCGGCCAGCCTGGACCGTACCGAGGCGGTGATCAAGCAGATGTCCGAGATCGCCCTGGCGCAGCCCGGCGTGGCGGACTCGGTGGCCTTCCCCGGCCTGTCGATCAACGGCTTCACCAACAGCCCGAACAGCGGCATCGTGTTCACCCCGCTGAAGCCGTTCGACGAGCGCAAGGACCCGAGCCAGTCGGCCGGGGCCATCGCCGCCGCGTTGAACGCCAAGTACGCCGACATCCAGGACGCCTACATCGCGATCTTCCCGCCGCCGCCGGTACAGGGGCTGGGGACCATCGGCGGCTTCCGCCTGCAGATCGAGGACCGTGGCAACCAGGGCTACGAGGAGCTGTTCAAGCAGACCCAGAACATCATCACCAAGGCCCGTGCGCTGCCTGAGCTGGAACCCAGCTCGGTGTTCTCCAGCTACCAGGTCAACGTGCCGCAGATCGACGCCGACATCGACCGCGAGAAGGCCAAGACCCACGGCGTGGCGATCAGCGACATCTTCGACACCCTGCAGGTCTACCTCGGCTCGCTGTACGCGAACGACTTCAACCGCTTCGGCCGTACCTATCAGGTCAACGTCCAGGCCGAGCAGCAGTTCCGCCTCGAACCCGAGCAGATCGGCCAGCTGAAGGTGCGCAACAACCTCGGCGAGATGGTCCCGCTGGCGTCCTTCATCAAGGTCAGCGACACCTCCGGTCCGGACCGTGTGATGCACTACAACGGCTTCATCACCGCCGAACTCAACGGCGCCCCGGCCGCGGGCTACAGCTCCGGCCAGGCGCAGGCGGCGATCGAGAAGCTGCTGAAGGAGGAACTGCCCAACGGCATGACCTACGAGTGGACCGAGCTGACCTACCAGCAGATCCTCGCCGGCAATACCGCGCTGTTCGTCTTCCCGCTCTGCGTGCTGCTGGCCTTCCTCGTGCTGGCCGCCCAGTACGAGAGCTGGAGCCTGCCGCTGGCGGTGATCCTGATCGTGCCGATGACCCTGCTGTCGGCGATCACCGGGGTGATCCTGGCCGGCAGCGACAACAACATCTTCACCCAGATCGGCCTGATCGTTCTGGTGGGGCTGGCGTGCAAGAACGCGATCCTGATCGTCGAGTTCGCCAAGGACAAGCAGGAGGAAGGCATGGACCGCGTCGCCGCGGTGCTGGAAGCCTGCCGCCTGCGCCTGCGGCCGATCCTGATGACGTCCATCGCCTTCATCATGGGCGTGGTGCCGCTGGTGATCTCCACCGGCGCCGGCGCCGAGATGCGCCATGCGATGGGCGTGGCGGTGTTCTCCGGGATGATCGGGGTGACCTTCTTCGGCCTGCTGCTGACGCCGGTGTTCTACGTCCTCATCCGCCGCTTCGTGGAGAACCGCGAAGCGCGCCGCGCCGCCAACGACAAAGGTCTGCCAGAGGTGCATGCATGATTCACGCGCAGTCGATCCGGAGCGGGCTCGCGCCCGCCCTGGGTCTGTTCAGTCTGCTGGCGCTCAGCGCCTGCACGGTGGGTCCGGACTACCGGACCCCCGACACCGCGGCGGCGAAGATCGACGCCACGGCGAGCAAGCCCTACGACCGCAGTCGCTTCGAAAGCCTGTGGTGGAAACAGTTCGACGATCCGACTCTGAACCAACTGGTCGAGCAGTCGCTGAGCGGCAACCGCGACCTACGCGTGGCCTTCGCCCGCCTGCGCGCCGCCCGCGCCCTGCGCGACGACGTGGCCAACGATCGCTTCCCGGTGGTCACCAGCCGCGCCAGCGCCGACATCGGCAAGGGCCAGCAACCGGGAGTGACCGAGGACCGGGTCAACAGCGAGCGCTACGACCTTGGCCTGGATAGCGCCTGGGAGCTTGACCTGTTCGGGCGCATCCGCCGTCAGCTGGAGTCCAGCGACGCCCTCAGCGAAGCGGCCGAGGCTGACCTGCAGCAACTGCAGGTCAGCCTGATCGCCGAGCTGGTGGACGCCTACGGCCAGCTGCGCGGCGCGCAACTGCGCGAGAAGATTGCCCTGAGCAACCTGGAGAACCAGAAGGAGTCGCGCCAGCTCACCGAGCAACTGCGCGACGCCGGGGTCGGTGCCGAACTCGACGTACTGCGCGCCGATGCGCGCCTGGCGGCCACCGCCGCCAGCGTGCCGCAACTGCAGGCGGAAGCCGAGCGCGCCAGGCACCGTATCGCCACCCTCCTCGGCCAACGGCCGGAAGAGTTGACAGTGGACCTTTCGCCGCGCGACCTGCCGGCGATCACCAAGGCCCTGCCGATCGGCGATCCCGGCGAGCTGCTGCGCCGCCGACCGGACATCCGCGCCGCCGAACGGCGCCTGGCCGCCAGCACCGCCGACGTCGGCGTGGCCACCGCCGACCTGTTCCCGCGGGTCAGCCTCAGCGGCTTCCTCGGCTTCACCGCCGGGCGGGGCTCGCAGATCGGCTCAAGCGCCGCCCGCGCCTGGAGCGTCGGCCCGAGCATCAGTTGGGCCGCCTTCGACCTCGGCAGCGTGCGTGCCCGCCTGCGCGGCGCCAAGGCCGACGCCGACGCCGCGCTGGCCAGCTACGAACAGCAGGTGCTGCTGGCCCTGGAAGAATCGGCGAATGCCTTCAGCGACTATGGCAAGCGCCAGGAGCGCCTGGTCTCGCTGGTCCGCCAGTCGGAAGCCAGCCGCGCCGCCGCGCAACAGGCGGCGATCCGCTACCGCGAAGGCACCACCGATTTCCTGGTGCTGCTGGACGCCGAACGCGAGCAACTCTCCGCCGAAGATGCCCAGGCCCAGGCCGAGGTCGAGCTGTACCGCGGCATCGTGGCGATCTACCGCTCCCTCGGCGGTGGCTGGCAACCCAGCGCCTGAACCGGCTATCCCCGGCCGATGGAAATCGGCCACTCCAGCCCCGCGATTGCAGCTCCTGGTCGCGGGGCTTTTTTATGCGCAGCGCGGGGCGGACGCTCGGTCGAGCCCCACGTCGTTTCTCGGCGATGGCGTAGAGGCTCGGCGGCCATTGCCGCGGGCTATTCCCGCCGCTCCGGCTGCGCGGAGTGGATATACAGGGTGTAGGTATCCGCCGGCCGGGGCGCGCCCGCCAGGTCGAGGGCATGACCGATGGCGCCGCGATGGTAGGTGCCATGGTTGACGATATGGAAGAGGATCTCCTGGCGCGTCATACCGCCGTCGCGGCCATCGGCGAAGCGGAAGCGCAGCCATTCGCCGCGACGCTCCAGCGGCAGCTCGGCGACATAGCCGGCGAACCAGGCGGCCGAATCCTCCAGCCGGCGACGCAGGACGTCGTAGCCAGGCACCACCTCGCTGTTGGTCTGTTGGTGGGGCGCCGACTCGCCCAGCAGGCGCGCCCTGAACAGTTCCTCGACGATCGCCATGTGATTGAGCTGTTGCAAGGCGAAGGCCAGCGAGGCCGGGAACGCCTCGGCCTCGATCCGGGCGATGGCATCGAGGGTGCGGCGGTCGGACCAGGCCTTGTAGTTGAAGGACTCGACCAGCAGGTCGACTTGCAGGTTGGGTCGGGACATGTGGCGGGCTTCCGTGTCCATTCGCTGAGGGAGCCGGATCATAGCCCGGAGACAGTGCTCAGCGCTCGCCCTGCAACCCTTCCAGGCGTGCATCGCAGAGGTCGCGCAGGCGGTCGCGGAGGGTGCGCCCGGCGCTGTCCAGCTCGGGCCGCGCGTAGAGCGCCAGCTCCAGGCCAGCGATGGGCGGGAAGCCGGCCTGCGCGCCAAGCAGGCGATGCTCGGGCCCGACGCAGCCCAGCGGCAGCAGGCTGACCCCCAGTCCGGCGCCGACCGCGGCCACCAGGCTGGCCAGGCTGGCGCTGGAATAGCCGATGCGCCAGCGACGCCCGATGCTCTCCAGGGCATGGATCATCTCCTGGCGATACAGCGCGCCGACCGGGAACACCACCAGCGGCACCGGCTCCTCCGGCGAACCCTCGCCGAACGGCCGCGCGGCGCTGCCGAACCAGCCCAGCGGCTCGGCCCAGCGTGCATGGCAGTCGCTGTCGGCCCCCCACTGCTTGACCAGCAGCAGGTCCAGCTCGCCGCTGCGATAGAGGCGCAGCAGGTGATGGCTGAGACCGCTCTCGACCTCCAGGCGCAGTCGCGGACGCTCTTCGGTGAAGCGCGTCAGCACCGGCATCAGCACTTCGCCGGCGAGGTCTTCCGGCACGCCAAGGCGCAGCACACCGTCGCCATGGGCCGGGCTGAGGGCCTCGCTGGCCTCGTCCGAGAGCCGCAGCAGGCGCCGCGCGTAGCCAAGCAGGCGCTCGCCTTCCTCGGTCGGCAAGACCTGCCGCTGGCTGCGGTCGAGCAGGCGGCAACCGAGGTTCTGTTCGAGGCGGATGACCTGCTGGCTGACGGTGGACTGGGTCAGGTGCAGGTGTTCGCCGGCGCGGGTGAAGTTGCCGGTGTCGACAACGCTGACGAAGGTACGGAGCAGGACCAGATCGAGCATGCACACTCCCACTGAAAGGCATTACATCATTTAATTTCAGCATACATGACATCGACGCCATACTTTTCGCCAACGCCTATCGGAGCCCATCGACATGTCCCTGGCCAATCTATGCAGGAGCGGAGCCATGCTGGTCTGCGCAGCATTCAGCGGAGGCGCCGGCGCGAGCGACGCCGGAGCATTGCTCGAAGCCGCGCGTCGCGGCGATACCGCGCAGGTCGCCAGCCTGCTCGAACGCAAGGTCGAGGTCGACGCGCCCAGCGCCGACGGTAGCACCCCGCTGCTGCTGACCACCGCCAACGACCACCTGGCGGTGGCGCGCCAGTTGATCGAGGCCGGCGCCGACGTCAACCGGCAGAACAGCCGGCTCGACAGTCCGTATCTGCTGGCCGGCGCCGAGGGCCGCCTGGAAATCCTGCGCCTGACCCTGCTCCACGGCGCCGACCTGAAGAGTACCAACCGCTATGGCGGCACCGCGCTGATCCCGGCCTGCGAACGCGGCCATGTGGAAGTGGTGAAGACGCTGCTGCAAGCCGGGGTCGATCCCAACCATGTCAACAAGCTCGGCTGGACCGGGCTGCTCGAGGCGATCCTGCTGAGTGACGGCGGTCCGCGCCACCAGGAGATCGTGCGCCTGCTGATCGACGCCGGCGCCGACGTCAACCTGGCCGATGCCGACGGCGTCAGCCCGCTGGCCCACGCCCGCCAGCGCGGCCAGGGCGGGATCGAGCGGCTGCTGCTGGCCGCCGGCGCCCAATGAAAGCGAAGGAGAAAGACATGTCCGATGAAACCTTCATGCGCGAGGCCATCGCCCTCGCCCGCGCCAACGTCGAGGCCGGCGGCCGCCCGTTCGGCGCCGTGCTGGTGCGCGACGGGCGGGTCCTGGCCCGCGGCGTCAACCAGATCCACGAGACCCACGATCCCAGCGCCCACGCCGAGCTGCAGGCGATCCGCCAGGCCAGCCAGGCGCTCGGCAGCCCGCGCCTGGACGGTTGCGTGATCTACGCCAGCGGCCATCCCTGCCCGATGTGCCTGGCCGCCATGCATCTCTGCGGCATCCAGGCGGCCTGGTTCGCCTATTCCAACGAGGACGGCGAAGCGTTCGGCCTGTCCACGGCCACGCTCTACGCCGAGATGGCGCGCCCGCCACAGCGGCAGAGCCTGCCGCTACGCGCCCTGCGTCCTGCCGGCGAAGAGGGTCTGTACCGGCAATGGCGGCAACGCCAGGCATGAGCGCGCGAATCCCTTCCGGCGGCCAGGCCGCCACCGGCGTCGGCGCGGCGGAGGTCAGTTGGGTCGGCCTGCTGGTGATCTTCTGCCTCGGCATCAACCTGCGACCGATCCTCACCGGCATCGGCCCGCTGCTCGAGGAAATCACCGCCGGCACCGGTCTCGGCTTCCAGGGTGCGTCGCTGCTGACGGTGTTGCCGGTGCTCTGCATGGGCCTGGTGGCGCTGTTGCTGCCCTGGCTCGGGCGCTGGCTGGCCGAGCACCGCGGCATCGTCTGCGGACTGCTGGCCATCGCCGCGGCCTGCCTCTGGCGCCTGGAACTGGATAGCGGGCTGGCGCTGATCGCCAGTGCCGCGCTGGCCGGCAGCGGCGTGGCGATCATCCAGGCGCTGGTACCGGGCGTGGTCAAGCGCTGGTTCCCGAGGCGGGTCCCGGCGGCGATGGGCCTCTACTCGGCCTCGCTGATGGCCGGCGGCGGAACCGCGGCGGTGCTCAGCCCGCGGATCGCCGAACACTTCTCCAGCTGGCAGGCCGGCCTCGGCGCCTGGGCCGTACCGGCCCTGCTGGCGCTGCTGCTGTGGATGTTCGCGCGGCCGAGGGAGGTGCTGCCGAGCGCTGGCGAGGGGCCGGTCCGGCACTTCTTCGGCAATCGCCGTGGCTGGCTGCTGGCGGTGTATTTCGGGTTGATCAACGGCGGCTACACCAGCATGGTGGCCTGGTTGCCGGTGTACTACCGCCAGCTCGGCTGGAGCGCCCAGGACAGCGGCGGGCTGGTCGGGATCATGACCATCTTCCAGGTGCTCGCCGCGCTCAGCGTGCCGCTGCTGATTCGCCGCCGCCTCGACCGCCGGCCCTGGCTGCTGGCCGCGCTGCTGGTCCAGCTCGGCGGCTTCTGCGGCCTGCTGTCGATGCCGCTGCAGCACGCGGCGCTGTGGGTGGCGTTGATCGGCTACGGCCTGGGCGCCTGCTTCGCCCTCAGCCTGACCCTGACCCTCGACCACCTCCACGAGCCGCGTGCGGCGGGAAGCCTGGCGGCCTTCGTGCAGGGCATCGGCTTCATCATCACCGGCATCGTGCCCTACCTGACCGGCTGGCTGCGCGACGCCACCGGCAGCTTCCAGGCCTCCTGGCTGCTGCTCGCGGCGAGCGTGGTGGCGATGTTGCTGGTGACCCTGCGCTTCGCCCCGTCCGGCTATGCCCGGGCCATGGGCGAGACGCGCGACTGAGCGGCGGACCTCCGCGCCCGCCATTGCGGGCGCGGGTGGCGCTTCAGTAATGGGTGGCGATATAGATGCGGTAGCTGATGATGGCCAGCATGCAGATCACCCCGACCCACATGAGGAACAGGCCGAACGGCGTGTCGCGCTTGGTGAAACCCGTGCCGATGAAGAGCATGCCCAGCACGATGATTGCGAAAGTGACGCCGTAGGAATCCATGTTTACCCTCGTTGGCCGCGTTCCTGACATACTTGTCAGTCTAGCTCCAAGCCCGCTAGAACTGCGTTGATATTTATCAGCCTGCGGTCAATCTCGGGCAAATTCATCGAACTTGAGGAAACGCCTGGCTGCGAGCGGCAAGGTCGCGCAAGATCGCCTGGATCTCGCCGAAGTCCGGCCGCTCGCTCACCCGTGGCAGCGCGCAACGTCGCTGCAACTCGACCAGCGCCGCACGTAGCGAGGCCTGCCCCGGCAGCGCCTCACTGCGCTCGAGCAACTCCTCCAGCAGGCAGGCGAAGGCACGCACTTCCAGACGCCGCAGGGCGCCGGCAAGCACGGCGTCGTCCGGGAGGAAGGACGCGGCGCCGAAATCGCCCAGCAGGCAGGCGCCATCCTCGCGCCAGAGGATGTTATGCGCATAGAAGTCGCCATGGCTGATGCCGCGTCCATGCAGATGGGCCATCAACCCGGCGAGCGAGGCCGCCAGGCGCAGCGCCGTGGCCAGCTCGAAGCGCAGTCCCGGCGGATAGACGTCGCGGGTACAGGACTCCAGGCTCGGCGGCCCCGCCAGGTTGCGATAGGCGTCGTCGAGCAGCTCCAGCACCAGCCCGTCGCGCCCTTGCGGATGCCCGGCGAGCCGGCCGAGCACCTCGATCAATTGCGCATGGCGCCCCGCCGCCAGGCAGGCGGCCATCTCGCTGGCAGGGGTGCCATCGCTGGTCACTTCGCCCTTGAACAGCTTCAGCGCCACCGTGCGCGTCGAGCCGTCCGGCTGGCGCCAGCCGGCGCGATGGATGACCCCGGAGGCTCCTTCGCCGATCAGCCCTTCCAGGCTCAGCTCGCTCCAGTCCAGCGCGGCGATGCCGCTGTCGGCCAGCGCCGGCAGACGGCACAACGGGTTGCCGGCGTAGGCCAGCCAGGCCAGGCGCGGCAGCGTCGCCAGCCAGGCCGGCAGGCGCTGGAAACGGTTGGCGGCGATCCGCAGCAGTTCCAGGCCTTCGCAAGCGGCCATGCTCTCGGGCAAGGCCTCCAGGCGGTTGCCGGCCAACATCAGCTTCTGCAACGGCCGGCGGCCCAGTTCCTCGGGCAGCGTGGCGATGCGGTTGTCGGTGAGGATCAGCCAGCGCAGCGCTGGCGGCAGGGCCGCGGCCGGCACCCGCTCGATGCGGTTGGACTTGAAGCCGACCATGCTCAGCGCCGGACAGTCGCCCACCGCCGCCGGCAATTCGGCGAAGTCGTTGGCGGAACAGAACAGCACCTTGAGACGATGCAGCCGCCCGAGGTCGTCCGGCAGGCTGTCCAGGGCGTTGCCGCTGAGGTTGAGCACCTCCAGGGAGTCGGCCAGTTCGAAGATTTCCCGGGGGAACTCGCGCAGGCCGCAGGACAGGTCCAGGCGCGTGGCGCCGGCCAGTTCGCCGCTGCGCAGTTGCTGCAAGGTGTGCATGGTTCGACGGACTCCGGCCAGGGCGGATGGAAAGCCGCGCATGATAGCCAAGGCGTTGCGGAACGCGCACCCTCGCCGTGCTAGAGTGGCCGCCCCGAATCGACAGGACCACAGAGAATGGAACTCTCCCCCGCCGAACGCCAACTCCTGCTGGCCCATCGCCTGGCCGTGTTCGACGGCTGCGTGGTATACGACGCCCAGCCGCCGGTGTCCGCCGAACATGTCCAGCGTCTTGCCGAAGGCCTGGCCGGACCGATTCCAGAAGACCTGCTGCGCCTCTGGCGCACCTGTTTCGGCGGGCGCCTCGGCTATGACCTGGAAGTCGACTACGACGGCCACCGCCACCCGTTCTCTTTCAGCGAACTGTTCTATCCGGACAGCGACGGCTACCACGACCTCTGGGGCTGGATCGAACACGAGCGCGAGCTGGCGGCGGAAGCCGCGGCAGAAGAAGGCCGCGACTGGAACGGCAAGCTGGCCTACCTGCCGTTCGGTGGCTTCGAATACCTGGAGCGGCTCTACGTCTGCGTCGAACCCGGCCCCGAGCATGGCGCGGTAATCGCCTGGAGCCACGGCCTGCCGCCGGCCTGGGCCGGACGCCTGCACCAGGATTCGCTGACGCGCCTGGCCGACGATGTCGGCGGGCTGTTCCGCCTGTTGTCCTTCGAACAGGATCCGTTCGATGCCGAGAACGCCTGCGGCGTGGCCGACGAGCTACTGGAAGCGCTGGACGCCCTGGAGGCCGCCGGGGAGCCCGGCAAGGCGCTGAAGGGCCGCCTGGAAGTCCTGCTGCGCCAGCGCATCCTCGACTGGCGGCCGGCCCTCGCCGACGGCAGCCTGGCCGCCGAGCCAAGGCTGCGTCAACTGGCCCTGGCCGAAGCTGCGCAAGACGGCGATATCGACCTGCTGCAACGCCTGCGCGATGCCGGCTGCGACTTCGCCGAGACCTTGCGCGGACGCGGCGGCGTGCTGGAGGCCTGCCTCGCCCGCGGGCGCCTGGAGGCCGCCGGATGGCTGCTCGACCAGGGCGTCGCGGTGCACCAGGACAGCCTGCAGATCGGCGCCGCGCACCTCGATGCGGTCCTGGCCGAACGCCTGTTGCGGCTCGGCGCGGTCTCCGACCCGAATACGGTGCTCCTCGCCCTGCAATACGGCGACGCCGACGCCGCGCGGATCATGGCACGACCGCTGCTGGAGGAGTCGCCGGCGCGGGCCAGCGCCCTGCGCCTGGCCCTCGCCAGCCGCGCCGAGCGCGAGCGCAGCGACGCCAGGCGGGTCAGGTCGGGAAAGATGGGCAGCAACCGCAGTCCCGACGACTACCTGGCCCTGGCCGAGCGCCTGGAGCGCTTCCTCGCCGAGCTGCCTGGCTGAGGCTCAACCCTCCGGCCCCTGCACCTCGATGAAGGAACCGTCGGCCAGCCGCTCGAACGCCCGTCCCGGCGGCGCGTCGAGCAGCGGCAGGATGCTGTCGTCGGCGTTCAGCACCGAGCCCAGGCTGACGTAGGCGGTGGTCCCGGCGGTATTCATGTAGTCGTCCGACTCGTCGCCGGCCATCAGCCGCCAGCCGCTGTCGTTTTCCTCTTCCGGCGCCTCGCGGTAGAGGTAGCCGACCGCCTTCCCCTCGTCTATCACCCGGCGCGTCACGAAGCAGCGCCGGGCATAGCGCGAGATCGGCGTTTCCCGCGGGTCGTGCTCGGTGTTGATGATGTGCCGCGCCTCGAAGACGATGCGCTCGCCCAGCGACAGGTCGCGGATGTATTGCGGATAGTTGTCCAGGCGGCCGCTGAAGGCGCCATCCGCCTCGATGCCCTCGACCGTCACCCAGAGCCGCTCGGCGCGCGGCGCATCGGGGTTGTCGGTATCGAAGGCGAAGATCAGCTTGACGCTTTCCCCGGCGGCGACCCGGTCGATGGTCTCCGCGTCCGGTTTGTAGAAGGTGTAGGGATGGCGGACAGCGATCGCACTGGCGTCCACCAAGGTCCACGAGGCCATGTCGACTCCCGCTTGGCTGGCTACGCGGCGCCCGTAGCCTGGGCTGCCACGGGCACGCCGGTGCCCGGGCGGCATGGGTGGAATGGCGTGGCCGAGGTTCGGGTCGCGGCGCCCACCGGCAGGTCGAAGCCATGCCCGGCCAGGAACCGCCCTTCGGCCCGCCTACCCAGAGGAAAGTAGCAGCGCCGCCGCGCAGCCGCCAGCAACGGGCTGTCGCAGAGCGCCGCCCCGGACGGGGCGGCGGCGCGCCTTCAGAGGACTTGCAGCGGGTATTCGACGATCAGGCGGACTTCGTCGAGGTCCGACTCGAAGCTGTCGGAGCGCACCGTGGCCTGGCGCACGCGGAACGCCAGGTCCTTGGCCGCGCCGCCCTGCACCACGTACTTGACCTCCACGTCGCGTTCCCAGCGGCCCTGGTTGGTCAGCGGGTTGCCGTTGGCGTCGGTGCGCATGTAGACGCTGTTGGCATTCGAATAATCGGCGTCCCAGCCCTTGCCATAGCGGGTCATGAAGCTCAGCCCCGGCACGCCGAAGGCGGCCATGTCGAGGTCGTAGCGGAGCATCAGCGAGCGTTCCTTGGGCGAGTTGAAGTCGCTGTACTGGATCGAGTTGTCCAGGTAGATGGAGTCGGTCTGGCGCAGGTAGTCGAAGTCGTCGTCGCCGTTGTTGCGCTGGTACGACAGCAGCACCTGGTGCGGACCGTAGGCGAAGCCGCCGCGCACGCTCCAGATGTCGTTGTCGAGTTCGCCCATCACCTGCCTGCCCTGGTCCTTGACCTTGTAGTAGTTGGCGCCGCCGAGCAGGGACAGCTTGTCGTCCAGCGGATAGTTGAAGCTGGTGCCGGCGTAGTACTGGTCCCAGGCGTCCTTCTGGCGGCTGCCGTAGAGGCTGATGCTCCAGTGCTCGGTGGCCTGGTAGTCGCCGCCGGCGTAGGCGACCCACGGCGAGTCGATGCGCCGGCCGGTGTAGAAGCTGTAGAAGTCGTCGCTGCCGCTGGTGCTGTTCGGCTGGGTCATCGAGTTCAGCTTGCCGGCCTGCAGGGTCAGGCCCTTCGCCAGGCTGTCGTTGACCAGGGTAAAGCCGCGGAAGCTGGAGGGGAACAGCCGGCTGTTGCCGTACTGGATCACCGGGGTTTCCGGGAACACGTCGCCGACCCGCAGCACGGTGCCGTACCAGCGCAGCTTGACCGCGCCGCCGGCTCGCGAATAGTCGTCCTGCGGCCGACCCTGGTCGTCATAGGGCAGCAGGTCGACGCTACCGCCGGCGCCGGAACGCCCGCCGCCGCTGTCCAGGCGCACGCCGAGCTGGGCGAAGGCGTCGATGCCGACGCCCAGCGTGCCCTGGGTGAAGCCCGAGGAGAAGTTGGCCATGAAGCCCTGCACCCATTCCTCGGTATAGCCGCCGCCCGCCGGGCTCGATTGGCCCTTGCGGAAGTCGCGGTTGAAGTAGAAGTTGCGCAGCAGCAGGTTGACCTCGCTGCCCTCGATGAAACCTTCCTTGCTCCGCTCGGCGTTCTCCTCGGCGACGGCCGAGGCCATCACTCCAGCGCCCAGCAGCAGTGGAAGCGTCCACAGTCGTTTCTTTCCATCCCCTTGCATGGCGATTGCTCCAGATCGGTTCATGTCTGTTTTTCTTCTGCGGCCATGCCTTGCGGCGCTGGCTGTGCGTGAACTTCTGGTCGATCGCGCCCCCGCGCAGTCCTGCCGCAACCGGCATTGACCGTGAGGCTGATTCTGGATCCGGGGAAATGACGCAGACATGAGGCGGGGATTACTTTTCCGCAATCTTAACTCGCACTTAATGCGCTTCGCGCAGACTCCTCCGCCATGCAACGGAGCATCGCCGAAGTTATCGGAAACGTAATTTTCCACTCACCCTCGGGTAATCCGTCCGCTCTTACTCTTTGCTCAAACGGGACGAATACCTCGCCCCGGCGACGAGCCAACCCGAGAGGTTTGCCATGAAGATCATCCCGATGCTGCTGGCCGCCCTGCTGGCGACCGGCGCCGCCACTGCCCAGGCCCAGGACGGCAGCGAACGCTCCTGGCAGTACAACGCCGAATTCCGCGCCGCGCAGAAAGAACTGCGCGAGAAGCGCCTGCAGAAGCAACAACTGGAAGCGCAAGCGCAGAAGACCGACCGCAGCAAATGCGCCGAGCGCAAGAACGGCAACGGCTGAGCAGCCTTTCACCGAGCAATACACTTGTCCTTTTTGGGTTGCTCCTTTGGACAAGTCCTGAGGCGCCAGTCATGGCGCCTTTTTTTATCCGCCGTCGCGCCTGGCGGAAGAAGGCGGCATGGTCGCCAGCGACCAGCCGCCCTCCCCGCTCCCCGCCTTACCCCTGCAATGCCCGCGGCCGCTGGCTGCGGCGCTCGGCGGCGGGTGCCGGGCTGGCCTGGAGCTGGAAGTCGAAATCCAGTTCGGCGAAGCGTCCGCCCTCCACGCCGCGGTCGCGGGCCGCGACGGGGTCGTCGTTGAAGCGCAGGTCGCCGATCAGCCCATCGCGGGTGGCATAGGCGAAGTCGTCCCACAGGTAGCGGTCGCCCGCCAGGTTGATCTGGGTGGTCAGGTGGCGATGGCCGGGCGCCGAGACGAAGAAGTGGATGTGCGCCGGCCGCTGGCCGTGGCGGCCGAGGCGGTCGAGCAGCTCCTGGGTCGGGCCGTCGCTCGGGCAACCGTAGCCGGAGGGCACGATGCTGCGCGCACGGTAGCGGCCGTCGGCGTCGGTGCGGATGCGCCGGCGCAGGTTGTATTCGGACTGACTGCTGTCGAAGTAGGAATAGGTGCCTTGGGTATTGGCGTGCCAGACGTCGACGATGGCTCCGGCCAGCGGCTGGCCGTCGGGACCGCTGACGCGGCCCTGGAGGAACATCACGGTGCCGGGGTCGCGGCCGTCGTCCATCCGTGCCTCGCCGTCGCTCAGCGGCGCGCCGGCGACGTACAGCGGCCCTTCGATGGTGCGCGGCGTGCCGCCGGTGAGGCCGGCCTCGGCGTCCTGGGCGTCGAGCAGCAGGTCCAGGTAATGCTCCAGGCCCAGCCCGGCGGCCAGCAGGCCGGCCTCCTGGCGGCTGCCCAGGCGGTTCAGGTAGTCCACCGCTTTCCAGAATTCGTCGGGCGTGACCTGCATCTCTTCGATCAACTTCGCCGTGTCGTCGAGGATGCGCCGCACCAGGGCCTTGGTGCGCGGATCGCCGCGTTCGTTGAGCTGGCCGCTGGCCTCTTCGAAGAAGCGCTGGACGTCGGCAGTCTGGGAAATCTTCACGGTCATGGCGTTTGCCTCTGCTTGTTGTTGTCGGGCGTGGGAAGGGAATCTCAGCGGTCGTCGGCATGGATCGACGAGGGATGCCGGCAAAGCCCGTCGATCTCGATGTCCATGTAGGGAAACAGCGGCAGCCGGGTCAGGGTGTCGTGCAGCGCCTCGACGCTGGGCAGGTCGAACAGGCTGTAGTTGGCGTAGTGCCCGGCGATCCGCCAGAGGTGCCGCCAGCTGCCCTCGCGCTGGAGGCGCTGGGCCATTTCCTTCTCCTCGGCCTTGAGCCGCTCGGCCTGTTGCGGGTCCATGTCGACGGGCAACTTCACGGTCATCTTCACGTGGAATAGCATCGGTCGTTTCTCCTCTGTCTGCGGAATGGCTTCAGCGCCGGCGGAAGCGCGCCAGGCGCTCCTCGTCGAGCGCCAGGCCGAGACCCGGCGCACGCGGCACGTGCAAGTGGAAATCCTGGTAGCGCGGCGACTCGAGGAGGATGTCCTCGGTCAGCAACAACGGGCCGAACAGTTCGCTGTGCCAGGCCAGGCGGTCGAGGGTGACGAAGGCGTGGGCGGCGGCCAGGGTGCCGATGCCGCCCTCGAGCATGGTCCCGCCGTACAGGCCGATCCCGGCCGCCTCGGCGATCGCCGCGCTACGCAGCACCGCGCGCGGTCCGCCGTTCTTGGCGATCTTCAGGGCGAACACCGGGGCGGCGCCCTCGCGAGCCAGGTGGAAGGCATCCTCGACGCTCTCGATGGCCTCGTCGGCCATGATCGGCGCGCCGCCGCGGCTGCTCAGGCGCGCCAGGCCGATGCGGTTGTGGCGGGCGATGGGCTGTTCGATCAGGGCGATGCCGTTGTCGCCGAGCGTCGCGCAGGCACGCTGGGCAACGCCTTCGTCCCAGGCCTGGTTGACGTCCACCCGCACGCTGGCGCGCTCGCCAAGGGCGCGCTTGATGGCGATCGCGTGGGCCACGTCGGCATCCACCTCACCGGCGCCGATCTTCAGCTTGAAGTGCCGGTGGCGGCGCAGGTCGAGCATCCGCTCGGCTTCCTCGATGTCGCGGCCGGTGTCGCCGCTGGCCAGGGTCCAGGCCACCTCCAGGCTGTCGTGCAGGCGGCCGCCGAGCAGTTCGCTGACGGCCAGGCCGAGGCGCTTGCCATGGGCGTCGAGCAAGGCGGTCTCGACCGCCGAGCGGGCGAAGGTGTTGCCCCTGATGTGCCGGTCCAGGCGCTGCATCGCGGCATTCACGTTGTCCGCCGGCTGGCCCAGCAGCAACGGAGCGAAATGCGCGTCGAGATTGCTCTTGATGCTCTCCGGGCTCTCGCTGCCGTAGGCCAGGCCACCGATGGTGGTGGCTTCGCCGAGGCCCTCGATGCCGTCGCTGCAACGCAGGCGGAGGATCACCAGGGTCTGCCGGTTCATGGTGTGCATGGCCAGCTTGTGCGGGCGGATGGTCGGCAGGTCGACGATGATCGACTCGAGGCTTTGGATCACGGTTTGGCTCATTCTCGGGGGTCCACCAGGGTTGCGGTCGGGTTTTCGACGGTTCGCCGCTCAAGGCTCGCTCGATACCGAGCAGGTTTCGCCGTCGTTTCGGCCAAGCATTCATCGCCTTCTTCACTGGGGTCCAATATCATCTTCCTCTCGAACCATACCCTGGAGGTATCATGGAGCTTCGTCACCTGCGCTACTTCCAGGCGCTGGCCCGGACCCTCAACTTCACCCGCGCCGCCGAGCAACTGCACATCGCCCAGCCACCGCTGAGCCGGCAGATCCAGCAACTCGAGGAAATGCTCGGGGTGGCCCTGCTGGAGCGCGGCCGGCCGCTGCGCCTGACCGAAGCCGGGCGCTTCTTCCACGAACAGAGCGCGACGCTCCTGGACCAACTGGAGAGCATCTGCGACAGCACCCGGCGGATCGGCCAGGGCCAGCGCCAGTGGTTCGGCATCGGCTTCGTGCCCTCGGCGCTGTATGGCGTGCTGCCGGAGCTGATCCGCCACCTGCGCGGCGACCCGGAGCTGGAGCTGGGCCTGCTGGAGATGACCACCCTGCAACAGG
Organism: Pseudomonas sp. HMSC063H08; assembly: GCF_001813645.1. NCBI lineage: Bacteria > Pseudomonadati > Pseudomonadota > Gammaproteobacteria > Pseudomonadales > Pseudomonadaceae > Pseudomonas > Pseudomonas sp. HMSC063H08. The sequence continues at coordinate 3,637 of NZ_KV813617.1, read as the reverse complement.
TCGAGGCGCTGAAGAGCGGGCGCATCGACATCGGTTTCGGACGCATCCGCATCGACGACCCGGCGATCCGCCAGAGCGTGCTCAGCGAAGAGCCGCTGGTCGCCGCCCTGCCCGCCGGCCACCCGTTGCTCGGCCAGCCGCTGAGCCTGGAGCGCCTGTCGCGCGAGCCGTTCGTGCTCTACCCCGGCCAGCCGCGGCCGAGCTACGCCGACCACGTGCTGGCGTTGTTCGCCACCCACGGCCTGAGCCTGCGCGTGACGCAATGGGCCAACGAGATGCAGACCGCCATCGGCCTGGTCGCCGCCGGACTCGGCGCGACCCTGGTGCCGGCCTCGGTGCAGTTGCAGCACCGCGACGACGTCGCCTACCAGGCCCTGGCCGACGCCTCCCTGACCTCGCCGATCATCGTCAGCCGGCGCCAGGGCGACGGCTCCCCGCACCTGCGGCGCTGCCTGGCGCTGATCGGCCGCGAGGACGCCTGAACGCCCTCTCAGGAGCGCCGCGCGGCGCGGCGCTGGGTCATGCTCGGGGATTCCTCGAAGCGCTTGCGGTAGTCCACGGAGAAGCGTCCGAGGTGGCTGAAGCCCCAGCCCAGGGCGATCGTCGAGATGCTGCGGGCGCCGCCGCTGGCGAGGATCTCCTCGCGCACCGCGGCGAGCCGGTAGTGCTTCAGGTAGCTCATCGGCGACACCCCGAAGTAGCGACGGAAGCCCTCGAACAGCTTGAACCGCGAGACCCCGGCGGCGCGTTCCACGTCCTCCAGGCTCAGGGTCTCGCGGGCGTTGGCCTGGAGAAACTCGCGAGCGCGCAGCAGGTAGTGCGGCGGGCGCCCGCCAAGGCCCTGCTGCAGGGCCTCGCTGTAGTTGTTCGGCTGGGCCAGGATCAGTCCCTTGATCAGCGCGCGTTCCAGGTCGCTGCTGAAAAACGCCTGGGCGTAGAGTTCGCTGCGCGCCATCTCCTCGCTGATGTGCCGCACGGTGCGCCACCAGGACGCGGAGGCGCCGTCCAGGGCATCCATTTCCGGATCGAAGCGCAAGGGCGTATCGATCGGCCGCTGCAACATCTCCTCCAGGACCTTGCGCATCGCCGTGCGGTCGATCACCACCTGCAGCTTGCGGCAGTCCCCGGCGATGCTCAGCTCCTGGCGCTCGTTGGGCGCGATGATCACCCCGCGGCGGACGTCGGAGAGCAGGCGCAGCCCGCCCCGGCACAGCTCCTGCTCGCCGCTGAGCGGCAGGCTCAGGCTGTAGGCGTTGAACGCCGCGGCATCCTCGACGGTGATGGTGACGTCGGTGCCGTAGCCGATGTAGCCGAGGGTGGTGCACATCGACTTCAGCACGTTGCCGTGGTGCTGGAACTGCACCAGTCCCGGGCTCGCCGCTTCGAGCCGGTGCGGCCCGCAGACCTTCGACATCCAGGAACGGGCGGCGGCCAGGTCCAGGTGGTCGGCATGGAGATCGCCACGATCGGCGACGGGATGGGTCCTCATCATGGTTCGGCACTCGACACGGCAAGGCTGGGGGTGCGCTCTGCTGGCGCTCTGTTTTCAGCAAAATGAGAGAGAGTGAGATAAACCAGAAGGGTAAAGCGAGAAAATTGTGGGATATAGAGGAAGGGAAAGGGATTTAGTGGGATAGGCTTTGAAAAAGAGTTTCCAAGGATGAAAAGGCGGCGGCCGGTCAAGCCAGGCCGTCGCCGAGGTCCAGTTTGCCCTGGTCACGTTCGAACTTACGATCCTGAATACGCTTTAACAGCTTATATATAGAACTGGGCGTCAGTCCGTACTTCCGGGCCAGGGCGTGATGGTTTCGTCCGTTGAACTCGGAGAGAATCTGGAGATCACGCTTGGTAACCTGGTGGCGATAGTCGGAGGGGATGTACAGCGTGGCGCCACGCCACTGGTTCGCCAGATGGTCAGCTACCGCATGGCCGGCCTGTTCAGCCAGGCCAGCGTCAATACCATGTTCAGACAGTACTGTTGCTGTATGTGCCGCAATGTCGTCCAGCAGCTCATGGCGAGTTTCCGCCAGAATCGAACTCTGCTTCATGCTCCCCCCTTCAGCGCCGCGATCTGGCGCTCTCCATCCTCTTTAGTAATCAGCCCCAACACGATATCGGACTGAATTCGACCGACTTGGTCTTGGAGCAATTGCTGGGTGCTGGGTCCACCGGCCTGCGGCCGCTTTGAGGAAGCGGCCAGAGCCTGCGCTGGATCACTGGCCAGGCCCCACACCACCGCGCGCAGGTAGTTGTGGTTCTCAAGCGGCAGTTGCAGGCGCTCGCGGCCGGTGATCATCTGTTCGATACCGGTGGTCCATAGACGTGGCGAAGCCGGCTTGGTGTCGTTGGAGCGGGCATCCTTTTGCACTGTGCCTGTATTGACCAGGTTGAGCAGCTCCTCCACAAGCTTTATGGCGCGCGTCATGCGCAGGCCTCGTTTGGCTGGACTGAACAGGCGTAGGTAATTGAGTATTGCGCGGCCCAGTTTCGGATCGAGGCCGGCAAACAGCGCCGCCAGCCTCTTGCCGTCGGTATCTGCGAACCCGGCCTCTACCGGAAACTGCTCGCCGCAGCAGGGGCACTGCAATTGCATTACAAGAGCCCCCGAGCAGACGCTGCTGCACGCAGTGTTTCGACCAGGCTCTTGAGAATTGGACGTCGCCGCTCCCAGCCTTTGGGCAGGTGTTCCAGATCCACCCTCCAGTTTGGATCATGCTCGCCGAGCAGCTTGAGCAACTCCTCCACGCTACCCAAAAGCCCGCGCTTCTCCTGCTCAACATGCAGGGCAGCCAACACTGCTTTGAGCTGTTCAGGCTTCTTCAGCCAGGCCACTTTGGCTACGCCAAACTGGCGTTTGGCGATCGCATCGGCGTAGCTCCAAGGCAGCCCCATGTTGGTAAGTTGAGCCTCGATCACCTCGACCTCCGCTGGCAGTTGCCGCCAATTGTGCGGCTTGCCGGCTGCTCGCTTGCTGGGCTGTGGCTGCCAGCCCAGGCGCTTGAACTCGGTCAGCAACTGCTCAGCCTGGCGCAGGTTGAGATCCCGCGCCGACCCCTTGCCGAACATCACCTGCAGCTTCTGCCGATAGACATCGTCCTGCAG
>NZ_KV813617.1:0-435 GCF_001813645.1 Pseudomonas sp. HMSC063H08 | reverse complement strand
CAGCCGGCGCAGCTCAGCATCGCTGACGCCCAATTCGCGAGCGAGCCTGGCCGTCTGCGCAGCCAGCAGCGCCTGGGCTTTGATCATCCGGCTCAACCAGACCTTCGGGTTCACGCCAGGAGCCGGCTGTAAAGCCGGCAAGGGCGCTGGGGAGCGCTGGGGCTCGGTCTTGGCTTGCGTACGTGGCGCGGCAGGCTTCGCTTTGAGCGACGAATTCTCGGCCAGGGCTCCGTTGTATACCGGCGTCTTCATGGGATTGATGACGAAAGTGTCCGGCAGCTCGCGCATCTTGTACCCGACTTTCTCGATCTGACCGCCGCCGGCCAGGAATTGCTGAACAAGTTCGTCCAGTTCCTGGGCCTCCTGCCGCTTTACGTCAGCATCGCGCCGAGGCGGATCGCCAGCCGTTGAGTGGTAGCGCTCCATCACCTGGCC
>NZ_KV813616.1:708-1935 GCF_001813645.1 Pseudomonas sp. HMSC063H08 | reverse complement strand
TCGGCGTATAGGTGATAGCAGGATGCCTCCCTTTGGGAGCCAGGAGATTGATGATGAACGCGCACACCAACAAAGGTTTTGCCTCCCGGATCGGTTTTGGTCTGGGTATGCTTGTGCGTTTCTGCCTGCATGATCGCCGTCCAGCTCTACGTTGGGTTAAGCGAGTTAGCCTATTCTTGTTAGCGGCTCTTGTAGTGTCACAGAATTTTATGTGGCTTGCTGGGGTATCAATGACTCTACTGTGTGTCTTTCTGGTGGGATTTGCCTTGGTTAAAGGGGACATCTCCGTCTCTAAAGGGTCTCCAAGTCGAGATGTCTCAACTATGACTTCACAAGCTGAAACTGAATCTGTAGCAGAGCTGTTTGACTATCAGGCAGCACACCATTACCGGGACTAGAACCCGGTAATGGCTTTATACTTTCTCAAACTGCGTTTTTAACTCTATTTCCTGCTTCCTTGCCGGCGGCTTGAACTCCTTCAGTCCCTCTGCTCAATCCGTTCAGAACAGACCCTGCTTGAATTCCGGACCAGCCGATCGCTGTCATCCACAGTAGTGGTAAAACAATGAACATAGAACCCATAACGAAGTTCAAGATCGCATCTTGAGTAGCCGTATTCAGCCCCATGACTGGGTCAAATGAAAGATGCGGTGATCCCGAACCATAGAAGGCATCAAGTATCGTGCTATCGATATATCTGGCTAACTGAAACCAGAAATCGACGAACATCATCGCAAAGAAGACGACCGTCATCGTCATGGCAACTTTCAGTTGATAGGTGCCGATGACCAGGACCATCGGAATGCAGATGACCATGGCCATCTTGAGGAACGACATCACCATCGGCAGCGCTTGGCGGACCATATCCATCGCCGGGAAATAGGCCAGGCTGCCCAGGGCAACGCCGAAGGTTCCTGCGGTTCTCGCGATGCCGTTCCAGACGGTGCCGCCAACCTGCCCGCCGTAATCGGTATAGACGTTGCCCTTGACCTGGCTGGAGGGGGAGATCACCTGGCGAATGACTGCCTCGGTTACCTCGTCCTGGTTCAGCCATTTCGCCCACTTGAGGAAGCTGGTCATCAGGTCCGGATCCACCTGGCCCTTGATCCGATCACGCAAGCCGATCCCTGAGTCAGCCCACCACTGCTTGCAGGTTGGGTAGCCACCACCACCGCCCACCTGGGGCAGCCCGGCGTCGCGGGTGGCGTTGTAGGGCCACGACTGACG
>NZ_KV813616.1:0-608 GCF_001813645.1 Pseudomonas sp. HMSC063H08 | reverse complement strand
AACAGGAATCGGGAGCCGATCCAGTTCAGGTCCTGCAGCGCCTTGTTGTCCTCGGCGATGGAGCCCAGATCGGGTTGCCGCATGAACAGCCGCGCACGGGAAGGTCCGTAGCAGTCCCTGGAAAAGTCAGCGATTTCTTGTGCCAGCAGCGGGTTGTTCACGCGCGTGTTGTCCACTTCCATTCGCATCTGCCGCAGATCCGTGCCGCACGGAATGGCCGCGACCGCGCCGGCGGTGAAGCCCTTGGACAGGGCGTGCATCATCGCCCACCAGAGCGGCATCTGCGCACTCTTGCCGGCCAGGCTGCTGAAGGAGGTCGACCAGCCGGTGTCTGCCGGCGCCGGCAGGTTGTACTGGCACTGCTGGGCGCGGGCCTGGTCGAACTCGATGGTGTCGAAGCTCACGTTGACGACCGGGATTCCCGCCAGGGCGACCACGATGTATCCGACGTAGATATGCGTCTCGATGCGGGCCAGAGACAGCACGCCTTTGTTGCCCTCGTCGGCGCCTTCCCCGCGAACTTTCAGCCACTCACGCATCACAATGGCCACGAAGGGCACCGCGAACAGCCCTGTATCCGAGATCATGTTCCAGATCCCGTTGTTGAT
>NZ_KV813615.1:0-59611 GCF_001813645.1 Pseudomonas sp. HMSC063H08 | reverse complement strand
TGGCGCAGGACTTCGCGGGGGTCGGCGAAGAAGGGATCACCTTCCAGCTCATGCATGGTCATCAGCAGTTGCGCGGTCGGCCGCTTCTGCCAGGGTTCCATGGAGAGGGTGCCGGGGATCGGGTAGCAGATCCGGTCGGCGTCGCCGATGTCGAGACCCAGGCCGGTACTCTCTACGGTGGAGCCGGTGATATCGAGGGCGAACAGGGAAGCGGGAAGGTTGATACCTTTTTCGAAGACTTTGGGCAGACTGTTGCGTTCGATTCGCTTGCCGCGAACCACGCCATTCATGTCTGAAATCAGAAGGTCGACGAACTGGACCTCGGGATGTTCCTGAAGGAACAGGCTCGGCTCAGTGAGCTGAACGGCACGCAGGGGTACCGACATGATGCAACACCTTTTTTGTTAAAAATTTCAATCATGCGGGGGCTGGAGCCAGAGTCAATCGGAAAGCCAATTTGTTGTCAATAGCCCTCTCGTCGCCTTCGCGGACGGCGAAATAGCCGTAGACAGGGCCTTCCAGAGCATCAAGAAAGCGGCCAAAGCCAGGCCAGGCAAGGTGTTCAACCTGGTGCAGCAGATATTTTACAGGCTCCGTTGTACGAAAAATTGAACAAGGCTAAGCTGTGCCAACCCTACAACAGCAATAAACCGGGTGTTCCATGTCCTACCAGCCGTCCCTCGGCGCCAAGTTCCGCGGCCACAAGATCGGTCAGCATCCGCGTTAGCTCCGCTCCGGTTCTTCTCTCCCTCGATTCTTCGCAGCGCCCTCGAGCGGCCCTCGCTCGTCCGCCGCCTGCCCTGCCCGTCCTCCTTATATAAGGAAGGACACCGGCCGCTTTCGCCTGCGTGGATAACGGATACGAAGAGCAAGATCGTTCAAGCCAGCCCGATGCGCCTGCTGGCATGCTGGACCGACGTTCACCACCGCCATGCCCCCATGACTGCCCACGACCTGCCCCGCCAAGCCTTTCTCCGCGGCGCCGTCGCCATCCTCCCATTGTCCCTGGCCGTCGCGCCCTGGGGGCTGCTGGCGGGATCGATGGCCATCGAAGCCAACCTCACCCCGGCCGAGGGCCAGGGCCTGTCCGCCATCGTCTTCGCCGGCGCCGCCCAGTTGGTGGCGATCGGCATGCTCAAGGGCGGTGCCGGGTTCTTTTCGATCATCTTCACCACCCTCCTCCTGACCTCGCAGCACCTGCTCTACGGCATGAGCTTGCGGCCGGTCCTGTCACCTCTGCCGGGACGCTGGCGGATCGGCCTGGGCTTCCTGCTCACCGACGAGTTCTTCGCCCTCGCCAGCCAGCACGACCGGCGCAACTTCAACCGCTGGTACGCCCTCGGCGTCGGCCTGACCTTCTATATCGCCTGGAACCTGTTCACCCTCGCCGGCATCCTGCTTGGCCGCAGCATTCCCGGTCTCGAAGACCTGGGCCTGGATTTCTCCATCGCCGCCACCTTCATCGCCCTGGTCGCGCCGCTGGTGCGCAACGTACCGACGCTGGTCTGCGTGGCCACCTCGCTGTTCTGCTCGGTGCTGTTCAGCCACTGGCAATGGAGTTCGGCGCTGGTCCTCGCCGGTCTCGCCGGGATGGCCGCCGGTTTCATCTGCAACAAGCTGTATCGGGAGGCGCCATGGTCTGGGCAGTGATCTTCGGGATGGGCGCGATCGTCTTCCTCAACCGCTACCTGTTCCTCGAACCGCGCCTGCCGATCCGCCTCGGCAGCAACCTGCGGCAGTTCCTCGGTTTCGCCGTGCCGGGAATGCTCACGGCGATCTGCGGCCCCATCGTGTTCATGCCCGAGGGCCGCATCGACCTCGGCTACGACAATCCCTACCTGGTCAGCGGCGCAGTCACCGTGGCGCTGGTGCTCTATACCCGCAATACCCTGGCGAGCATGCTGCTGGGCATGGCGTTCTTCTTCCTGTTCAAGTGGTGGCTGATTTGATCGATGTCAGTCGCTGCACGTCGGACGGCATGATTTCGGCAGACAGCCTCTTGCAGGGGGCTACAAACCAATAGCCCGTAAGAACACGTGGAAACAACTGAAGCGGCAATCGAAAATTTTTGCCTTACTTCAAACCATATCCAAGCTTCCATTCCAAGCTTCCCAAATCATCACACCCTGCATTCGATGATAGAAAATGATTTTCGCCAAGCGGAGAGTAACAGCGATAAATAGGGACCGTATTTTTTTGTGGGTATTTATACACCCAACCGATAGTGGCGATTCGATCATGTCCGCTCCCGTCACATCCTCCTGCATCAGTCACGAGATAATCATCGGGATCCTGTCTATTCACACACTCCTCCACCTCAAGCGTTTCAATACCAACGACAGGACGAGTCAGGAGATATGCGATACGATTACGCTCGGTGTACTCGGATTGTCTCACCACAGGCAGAGTAGTAACTCTGTATTTCCCACTCCTGTGCTCCCAGCGGGTAAGAGCCAAACCTACGGAAGCCTGTTGAGGTTCACTAACCACCTTCATGTTAACCCCTTGAAAGACGAGATACTTTTCCTTTAGCGTTCCTCCATGCGGTATATAAGTATAGGTGATACCCCAGCCGGAATTATCAACTCGATTCCCGCCACCAAGTAGATTCACGACCCCCACATATGCGATTAAGTCAGTTGACTTCCCGATTAAATTTCGATCCCAATCATTTTTAACAAACGGAACAAGAGGATCCTTAAGAGTAAAAAAATTCTTATAATCCGAGGACAATGACAGCTTTATCCCGCCAAACCATGGATCGAGATCAAGCGCAATAACTTTACGTCCAGCCCGCCAATACCCAACACTACTCCCTATAGTACCCAAACTATCTGCCATACCACCAATCGCAGGCTCACTCCAATTTCCTTTATATAATTTCCTCCAGCTTGACGGGAACATATAAGATGCCTCCGGAGCACGCGCCACGATATTATCCCATCGCCCCGGCCTGAAACAATACATATAGAGGTAGCCTTCATCGGGGGCCCGAACCAGTGAACAGTCACCCTCCCCAGATTGGGTCCCCATCTTCGGTGCCTCAGGGCTGGTCAACACAGTAATTGGATTAACCCAAGATAGACCGTCATAAGAAAACGATACTCCCATTGACTTGTGCGTCTGCCCACCATTGATGTAGTCGCACTTTTGCTCCTGATGCACGGCTGCAACATAGACATCTCCGATCTTAACCGGAGAATTTATCCATACTCCACACTCGCTGTAGGACCCTGCGGCACCTTTACTTAACACCTTATTGGCAGGCCAGCCCATAGACCAGGCCTCCGGCCCGGTTATTGCGTAAGCATCACCACCTCCGGAACTGTAGCCTCTGAATAAATTTTCAGAGAGCTTTATTACATAAAACTTAGTATCTAGGCCAGGCTCGTGAGACCCAACCCTAACTACTAGCGGGCGCTCCACCCGCACCTGTAGACAAGACTCACAAAAGACTTCCGCCGCAACTTTCAAAACCAATAAAAAGTGCAGAAGAAGCACAAAACACAAACAAGAAAGCATAGACTTCTTCATGAAAATCCCTTTCATAGTATTTTATTTTCAAGCAAAACCATCCAACCACTGGCCACCAACACAATATTTCCGGCTCCAGCCCCGAAATTCCGATACCAATCTAGCGCCCGTCCAGGCAGAGTAATTGACACGGAGAAATTCAGAAAACCACCCGAAAATAATGACGATAGTCACAGTGAACGCCATCCTCCCGCTCGACGGCTTTCACCTTGAACTGCTTTGCTCCCAGCAACTCCAAGACACGAACCAGTTGATCATGGCTGAATATCTGTGTATGCCCGATTGCTGGAACTCCGCGAGAGTCAGTCACCAACAGTAACTCACCGCCCGTCCTCAACCTGCCCACACAGTCAATCAGGAATTGGATCCAGTCGGCCGTATGGTCAAGCACATTTGAGCAAACGACGAAATCGAACGCACTCTCTATATCGGCAACACCATCCCTTATATAACAAGAAGAACCTCTTTCCCCGAGAATCGAGAATGGAAGATTCTCTGCATACAGCCCCATCAATGAGTCCTGGGCAGTCACTGTCACGCCTTCGACCTTCTCGAAAAAGCCGATCGGCCCACTACCTACTTCCAAAACCTTACCTTCAAAACCTTCGTAGCGATAATGCGAGGAGCCGTACGTGAACCCCATCTTCCCAAGAAACCACATTGCATCCTTATGCCGGGCCTCTTGTAGTTCCTCGACAGACAGATGGCGATAGGGCCATTTATCCTTCCAGAAAGAAAGCTCGTACTCCTGGGAATGTATCCACTGCTCCGGATCTGCAGACGCAACGCTACGTACGTCAGGAGCAGTTTCAACCCTACGGGACACCGACGAGAATTCGCCTGCACCACTGCCACGCTCTTCGATACACACTAGAGGAGTGCCATTCGCACGACGGCGCTCCCAGAAACCGGATAAAAATTTCACCCTAAAAACCTCCCTGCTCATTGGTACCCTTGCCCATCGGACTAAAAGACAAAAAGCCGAAACTTACCGACGACCAAACAACAACTCGTCCTCTATCTCAGCGCCCCAGCAAAAATCTTCCCCTCAGGAAGCCTTCAAACAGCACTGCTCGAGGAAAAACTAACAAAGAAAATTTATAAATAATGTAAGAACAATCCTTTTTGCTAGAGGAAATAGTTACATAGACATAATTGAGGAGAAGATGGAGAAACGAGCGGAAAACCGCGCTCTCCGATCCGCCTAGAGGAGACCCGTTGCGATGACGCTCCAGTCCCCTTCTCGTCCAGATGAAGCGCTGAAAGGGGCCTCCCCCGGAACGAAGAACGAGGGTTCATGCGCCACGGGAATGAACTCGCGAAGAAAGGTCGCTTGGCGCTGACGCGCTTTGGGCCGAAGATCGGGGCAACCACAACGTGCGCAGCGAGGCCCTCATGTCCGACTCCCTTCCCCAGCGCAACGGCGGGCAAATCCTGGTAGAGGCATTGCAGCGCAATGCCGTCGATACCGTCTACTGCATCCCCGGGGAAAGCTACCTGCCGGTGCTCGACGCGCTGCACGACGCCGACGGCATCCGCACCGTCGTCACCCGCCACGAGGGTGCCGCCTCGAACATGGCCGATGCCTACGGCAAGCTGACCGGCCGACCAGGCATCTGCTTCGTCACCCGCGGCCCCGGTGCCACCCATGCGGCGAATGGCGTGCACACGGCGCAGCAGGACTCGACGCCGATGATCCTGTTCGTCGGCCAGGTGGAAAGCGCCTTCAAGGGCCGCGAGGCGTTCCAGGAAGTCGACTACGTGCAGATGTTCTCGGGCCTGGCCAAGTGGGCCGTGGAAATCGACCGTATCGAACGCATCCCGGAGATCGTCGGCCGCGCCTTCAGCGTCGCCACCTCGGGCCGACCGGGCCCGGTCGTGGTCGCCCTGCCCGAGGAAATCCTCTTCGGTTCCGCGCAGGTCGCCGATGCGCCGGAGCCAAGGGTGCTTCCGGGGCGGCCGGGCGCCACGGCGATGGCGGAACTGCGCGAACTGCTGGCGAACGCCAGGCGCCCCCTGCTGGTACTTGGCGGCAGCGGCTGGGACAGTGCCGCCAGGAAACGGCTAGGCGCCTTCGTCGAGGCCAATGGCCTGCCGGTGGCCACCTCGTTCCGTCGCCAGGACCTGTTCGACAACCGTGACCCGCACTACGCCGGACAACTGGGCTTCGGCGCGGCGCCGGCGCTATTGGAGCGGCTGCGCCAGGCCGACCTGCTGCTGGTGGTCGGGGCGCGCCTGGGCGAAACGCCGAGCGCTGGCTACAGCCTGGTGCGTAGTCCGGCCCCCGCGCAGACGCTGATCCACGTGCATCCGGACAGCGCGGAACTGAACCGCGTCTACCTGGCGCGACTGCCGATCCAGGCCACCCCGTGTGCCTTCGCCGAGGCCCTGGCCGACCTCGCGCCGTTGCCCTCGAGCACTTGGCAGGACTGGCGCGAAGCCGCCCATGCCGATTACCTGGCCTACTCGACCCCGGCCGCGAGCGACCCCGCCATCCAGGGCGTCGACCTGGCGTCCGTGGTCGCGTACCTCAGCGAAAACCTGCCGGACGACGCGGTGATCGCCAACGGTGCCGGTAACTATGCCGTCTGGGTGCATCGCTTCTACCGCTATCGCCAGGCCCGCACGCAGTTGGCGCCGACCAACGGCGCCATGGGCTACGGCCTGCCCGCCGCGATCGCCGCCAGCCTGCGCGATCCGCAGCGCAGCGTGGTGTGCTTCGCCGGCGACGGCTGTTTCATGATGTATCCGCAGGAGCTGGCGACCGCCGCGCAGTTCGGCGCGACGCCGGTGGTGATCGTGGTCAACAACGGCATGCTCGGCACCATCCGCATGCATCAGGAACGCGAATATCCCGGGCGGGTATCCGCCACCCGCCTGGACAACCCCGACTTCGTCGCCCTGGCGCGAGCCTTCGGCGCCCACGCCGAACGAGTGGAATGCAGCGCCGACTTCCCCGCCGCGTTCCGCCGCGCCCGCGAAAGCGGACGCCCGGCGCTGCTGGAGCTGCTGACCGACCCACGCCAGATCACGCCGCAGGCGCGCCTCGCCTGAGGCATCCTCAGCCGGCGCGGAAGGCGATCCAGGCCTGGTAGCCCACGGCCTGGAAATAGCGGCTGGGCAGGACGAAGCCGGTGTCTTCCAGCAGTTCGCCGAGGCGCTGCTCGGACAACGGATCGAAATCCTCGCGCAAGCGTTGCAGCATGCCGTCGCTGTCCTCCGGGGAAAGCCCGGCCAAGCGGCAGGCCTCGGCCTGCACCGGGCGTTCGAAGGCGTCCCGGGCTTCCATCAGGTTGGCCAGCAGCAACGGCGCCGCTGGCGCCAGACGCTCGGCGACCGCCTCGAGGAAGCGCCGCTTGGCCTGGTCGCCGCGCAGGAAATGCAGCACCAGCAGGACCAGCGCCGCATCGCAAGGCGGCGCAGGCGGTAGCCCGGCGACGTCGCCGCAGTGCAGCTCGATCCGCTCCAGCAGGCCGAGCCTGGCGCAGCGCTGGCGGGCCAGGGCGAGCATGTCGGCCGACAGGTCCGCCGCGACGAAACGCCAGCCTGGACGCAACCCGGCCAGCTCCGCCAGTTCGCCGCCGGCGCCGCAGCCGACGCTGAGCAGGCGCGCCCGTTCCGGCAGACGGGCCAGCAACTGCGCGCGACTGAGCAGGTGCAGCAACTCGTAGCCCGGCAACAGGCGGCCGATCCGCGTCTCGTAGCCGTCCGCCTGTTTCCCGACGAAGCGGCCCATCAGTCGAACACCTTGCCCAGGCGCCAATAGCCCATCAGGGTCAGATGACGCTTGTCGATACCGCGCTCCTGCACCAGGTAGCGCCGGATCGCCATCACCGCCGCCGACTCGCCGGCGACCCAGGCGTAGAAACTGCCGCTCTCGGGGCTCGCCAGTTCCCAGAGGATCTCCTCGTCGATATCGATGTCCTCCAGCTCCTGGGCCGCACCACCCGCCACCTCGCGCTCCGGCAGCCGCGCCTGGCGCGCCGCCTCGATCATCCGCTCGCCGTTGCGCGAATGGATGCCGGCCTGGTGGCGCGGCAGCCAGTGCAGGCGCGCACCGGGAATCGCCGGCAGGTCGAGGATATCGGCTTCTCCCGGCACTTCGAGAAAGGCCTCGACCACCGGCGGCTCGGCTTCGCCGGCCAGCTCCTCGAGAATTCCCGCCACCGCGGGCAAGGCGGTTTCGTCGGCGATCAGCAGGATATGGCGGACGCCAGCCGGCGGCTTCCATTCGTAGCCGCCGGGGTCATCGCCGTATTGCCGGTTGGGCGCGGCCAGTTGCAGGCGGTCGCCGATCCGCGCGTGGGTCGCCCAGGCCGAGGCCGGGCCGTTCTCGCCGTGGAGGACGAACTCCACGTCGACCTCCTCCTGCTCGGCGCGCAGCGCACGGATGGTGTAGGTACGCATCGGCGGCCGGCGAGCCGGCTCGACGCTGCGATAGGCCTGGTACCACTCGCTGCCACCGGGCAGGCTGGGCGGCTGGCCGCTGGCATCGGGGAAGAAGATCTTGATCCGCTGGTCGGCGGCCAGGGTCTTCATCTCGGCGACCTCCGGGCCGCCGAAGACGAAGCGGGTCAGCGCCGGGCTGAGTTGCTCGCGGCGCTTGAGTTCGACATTGAACAGACGATAGGCGGGTTGCGACATGACGATGGTCTCCTGGTGACCGGCGCCCAGCGGCGCCGGCGGATGCATGCATCAGGCAACTCTAGCAAACAATGCGAATGATTAGCATTTGCTATTTGTGCAATCGTCGACTGCGTCGAAAGCACGACTGCCGCTCAGGCCTCGCAAGGCTCCAGCAGCTCGCAAGCGCTCTCCCCTACTCGCCTGACCGCCTGCTCGATGGCCGGGGTCGGCAACGCCGCGTAGTTCATCCGCAGGCAGTTCCGGTACTTGCCGGAAGCGGAGAAGATGCAGCCCACCGCGACTTGTACGCCGCGGTTGCGCAAGGCCTTGTCCAGGCGCAGGGTGTCGAACGCCTCGTCCAGTTCGACCCAGAGCAGGAAACCGCCCTGGGGCCGGCTGGCGCGGGTGCCCTCCGGGAAATAGCGCGCCACCCAGTCGATCATCAGATCGCGTCCGCGCTGGTACTGGGCGCGCATGCGCCGCAAGTGCGGCTCGTAGTGGCCGTTGCCGATGAATTCGGCGATCGCCAGTTGCGGTTGCAGGGCGCTGGCGCCGGTACTGATGTACTTCATGTGCAGCACGCGGTCGGCGTAGCGCCCGGGTACCATCCAGCCGATCCGCAGGCCCGGCGCCAGGACCTTGGAGAACGACCCGCAGAGCAGCACCCGGCCATCGTCGTCGTACGACTTGATGGTGCGCGGGCGCGGATAGGTGTAGGCCAGGTCGCCATAGACATCGTCCTCGATGATCGCCACGTCGTAGCGCTGGGCCAGGGCCAGCAGCGCCCGCTTGCGCGACTCGGGCATGATGTAGCCGAGCGGGTTGTTGCAGTTCGGGGTCACCTGGATGGCCTTGATCGGCCACTGTTCCAGCGCCAGTTCGAGGGCTTCCAGGCTGATGCCGTTGACCGGATCGGTGGGGATCTCCAGGGCCTTCATGCCGAGGCCTTTCAGCGATTGCATGGCGCCATGGAAGCTCGGCGACTCCACCGCGACGATATCGCCCGGTTCGCACACCGCGCGGATGCTCACCGACAGGGCCTCGTGGCAGCCGGTGGTGATCACCACGTCGCTGGCGGTGGCCCGACAGCCGGAGTCCACCAACAGGCGGGCGACTTCCTCGCGCAGCAACGGCGAGCCGTGGATCCCGTCGTAGGCCAGCGCACGGGCGTCGGCGTGGCGGTTGAGCCGGGCCAGGCTGCGGGTCAGCGGTTTCAGCGAAGGGCTGGAGATGTCCGGCATGCCGCGGCCGAGCTGGACCACGTCCGGCCGCGGTACCGTGCTGACCAGGGCCAGCACCTGCTCCCATTGCGAGATTTCCACCGGCCGCTGGGCCAGGCGGGCGATCGCCGGCAGCGGCGGCATCTGTCGCGCGACCGGTACGAAATAGCCGGACTTCGGCCGCGGCTCGGCCAGCCCGCGATCTTCCAGCAGCCTGTATGCCTGTTGCACGGTGCTCAGGCTGACGCCGTGCTCGATGCTCATGGCCCGCACCGAGGGCAGCCGGTCGCCCGGACGGTAGAGGCCCTGTTCGATGCGCGAACCGAGGGTCTCGGCGAGTTGCAGATAAAGGGTCATGAGCGGGACTCCAGGGTGAGCGAAAGCGGGACCGGTACAGATGGTGGCGAAATCCACCATTCAGGCCGGGGAGCGCTTGATCTGTATGCAGTCAACCCACCTTTTCTGGACCTGTACGGAACAGCGCGCGATGGCCATTCTATCTCCGTCGTCCAGCCGATCAATATGGAGTACGCAGCATGACGCGACTCAGTGCGAAATCCGAGCGCCGCCAACGCCTCGATGGCCCCTTCCCACTCGCCGCGATGGACACCCTGGCGCAGGCCCTGCGTCGCGGCTATCGCCTGGCCCGGCAACGCCAGTTGACCCGGCGCGCGCTGCTGGACCTGGAAGCGGCGGAACTGAAGGATATCGGCCTGAGCGCCGAGCAGGCCCGCGAGGAAGCCTCGCTGGCGTTCTGGCAGGCGGGAAAATCCGGCGGGAGGAAGGCATGATCCGCTGTCGCAACTGTGGCGAACGCCCAGCCAGCGAAGGGCATATCTGTATGGTCTGCAAGCGCCGATCCGACATCGACCCATACAAGGCGCTGATCGCCATGGCCCTGCTGGTCTACTGCGGCGTCAGCCTGGCGGCCTACCTCAAGCCGCATATGCCGTCACCGCCGCCTACCGCCGGCAGCAGCGTCCAGCCCGCCGAGGAGCTGGCCCAGCGCGCCCGCCAGGCCACCCTGGAACAGCGCGGCATCTGAAGAACGCATGCTCGGGAGGGGAGGCAGTTTGAGCCCCTCCTTCTTTTATATGCATGTGGCCGCCAGCGCGTGGCTCATTGCGCCGGATACTCCAGCGCCGCCGCGATTCGCCGATGCTGCTCGACCACCCACTCCCGCCGTACCGCCCCCCAGTCGCGGATGACATAGCCGCCCTGGTGGTTGCGCGCACCCTCCCGCTGCTCGAACTCGCAGACGATGTCCAGTTCCTCCAGCGCGGCGATGGTGTCCTGTGCGGTACGCCGGGGCATGCCGGTGGCGGCCATGATCTCCGGCACGCTGGCGGTGCCGCTGTCGATCAGGTAGGCGACGTAGAGGCGGCGGTAGAAGCTGGACTTGGTCTTGCTGATGGTCATGGGCAGGCGTTCTCCGGGAAGGCTCAGGGAGCGAGCAGGGGCAAGGTAGTGGTGGATTTGATTTCCGACAAGGCGACGATGGAGTTCACTTCCTGGATGCCCGGCACCGCCGACAGTTTCTCGAAGAAAAAGCGTTCGTAGGATTCGATATCGCGGGTGACGATACGCAGCATGAAGTCCACCGCGCCCATCAGTACGTGGCACTCCAGCACCTCGGGAAACTGGTGCATCGCCTCGGCGAAGTCGGTGAGGTTCTTGCGCCCATGGGCGTTGAGCTTGATCTGGGCGAATACCTGGGTATTCAGGCCGATCTTCTTGCGGTCGAGCAGGGTCACCTGCTTGCGGATCACCCCCTCCTCCTTCAGGCGTTGGATGCGCCGCCAGCAGGGCGATTGGGAAAGTCCGATGCGCTCGGCAATCTCGGCGGTGGAAAGCGAGGATTCCTCCTGCAGCAAAGCGAGAATACGCTGATCGTACATATCCAGTGGAATGGACATAAATATTCCCTACAAAGAAAAACATAGGGATCAAGTATGCACGGATAGCGCAAAATCACGCAAAAACAGGAGAAAAAATCCGGCACGCCTCTGGGAGAATTTCTCTCGTCGAAACACTGCCTGGAGCGTCACATGTCAACCCTCGCCCCCCTTTTCCTGGCCAAACACCCTGACGGCGAAGAACGCCAGGTGATCCGCCCGAACGTCTGGGAAACCTCCTGCGCAGATACCGAGACCCTGTCGATCTTCCATATCGAGGGCATGGCCGACCCGGACCTGCTGTGCCGGGTGCTCAACCTGTTCGCCGTGCAGTCCTTCACCCCGGAGCGGGTTCGTGCCGACCGCGAGGACCACAAGATCCGCCTGCTGCTGACCTTCCCCGGCCTCAGCCAGCACCGCGCCAGCGTGATCGCGGAGAAACTGCGCTCGCTGGTCACCGTGCTCGCCGTCCGCCTGGAGTTCTCTCCCCATGCCGGCAAGGTCCGTCCCAGCGTCAGCGAGCCGCTGCTGGCCAGCGTCGTCTGAGCCCCTCGGGGCGGCGCGGCGGCCGCCCTGTCCACTCAGCGTCATCGGCTGGCCTTCTGGCGTTAGCCGGTCGCCCAGCCCATGGCTACAGTGCAGGTTCGCCAGGCAGCCAGAAGACTGCCGTGTGTTCCCCGATCCTGCAGAGCGTGCCCATGTCCCGACCGCGTTTCCTTCCGGATAACTTCACCCTGGCGCTGATCGCCACCGTCCTTCTCGCCACTTTCCTGCCCTGCAGCGGCCAGACCGCCGTGGTCTTCGAATGGGTGACCAACATCGGCATCGGCCTGCTGTTCTTCCTCCACGGCGCCAAGCTGTCGCGCCAGGCGATCGTCGCCGGCATGACCCACTGGCGCCTGCACCTGCTGGTGTTCGCCTGCACCTTCGTGATGTTCCCGCTGCTCGGCCTGGCGCTGAA
The DNA here is from genome assembly GCF_001813645.1 of Pseudomonas sp. HMSC063H08. Lineage (NCBI taxonomy): Bacteria > Pseudomonadati > Pseudomonadota > Gammaproteobacteria > Pseudomonadales > Pseudomonadaceae > Pseudomonas > Pseudomonas sp. HMSC063H08. The sequence continues at coordinate 47,375 of NZ_KV813615.1, read as the reverse complement.
ACCGGCACTGTCGCCGATGGTCACCCCGGAGCTGTACCTCGGCATCCTGTTCCTCTGCGCCCTGCCGGCCACGGTGCAATCCTCCATCGCCTTCACCTCGCTGGCGCGCGGCAACGTGCCGGCAGCGGTATGCAGCGCTTCCGTGTCGAGCCTGCTCGGCGTATTCCTTACCCCGCTGCTGGTCAAGCTGCTGCTCGGCGCCGAAGGCGAGACCGGCAACGCGCTGGACGCCATCGGCAAGATCACCCTGCAACTGCTGGTACCCTTCATCGCCGGCCAGGTCCTGCGGCGCTGGATCGGCGCCTGGGTGGAGCGCAACAAGCCGGTGCTACGCTATGTCGACCAGGGCTCGATCCTGCTGGTGGTCTACACCGCCTTCAGCGCCGCGGTGATCCAGGGCCTGTGGCACGAAGTACCCTGGCTGGCGCTGCTCGGCCTGACCGTCGCCTGCTGCGTGATCCTCGCCCTGGCCCTGGTGCTGACCACGGTGCTGGCGCGACGCCTGGGCTTCAGCAAGGAAGACGAGATCACCATCGTCTTCTGCGGTTCGAAGAAGAGCCTGGCCACCGGCGTGCCCATGGCCAAGGTGCTGTTCGCCACCAGTGCGGTGGGACCGATGGTGTTGCCGCTGATGCTGTTCCACCAGATCCAGCTGATGGTCTGCGCGGTGCTCGCGCAACGCTACGCCAGGCGCCGCGACGACGCAGCGGCGGCGCTGGCCGAGGCCCCCTCGCGCTGAGCGCGAAAATGAAAGAAGCCGGCCCTGGGGCCGGCTTCTTCGTTCAGACGCGGCTCAGCGCGTCGGCGTGCGCAGGGTGACGAACTCTTCCGCCGCGGTCGGGTGGATGCCGATGGTCTCGTCGAACGCCTGCTTGGTCGCCCCGGCCTTCATCGCCACCGCGATACCCTGGAGGATCTCGCCGGCCTCGGCGCCGACCATGTGGCAGCCCAGCACCCTGTCGTCGTGGGCATCCACGACCAGCTTCATCAGGGTCTTTTCCTGGTCGTCGGTAAGGGTCAGCTTCATCGGCCGGAAGCGGCTCTCGAAGATCTTCACCTTGTGCCCGGCGCTCAGCGCCTCCTCCTCGGTCAGGCCGACGGTGCCGATGTTGGGCAGGCTGAACACCGCGGTGGGAATCAACTTGTAGTCCACCGGACGGTACTCCTCCGGCTTGAACAGCCGCCGCGCCACCGCCATGCCCTCGGCCAGCGCCACGGGGGTCAACTGGACGCGACCGATCACGTCGCCCAGGGCGAGGATCGACGGCTCGCTGGTCTGGTAATGCTCGTCGACCGCGATGAAGCCCTTGTCGGTCAGCTTCACTCCGGTGTTTTCCAGGCCAAGGTCATCCAGCATCGGCCGCCGCCCGGTGGCATAGAACACGCAGTCCGCCTCCAGCACCCGGCCGTCCTTGAGGGTCGCGGCCAGGCTGCCATCGGCCTGTTTGTCGATACGGGCGATGTCGCTGTTGAACTGCAGGTCCAGGCCCTTCTTGCCCAATTCGTCGCGCAGGTGTTCGCGGACGCTGCGGTCGAAGCCGCGCAGGAACAGGTCGCGACGGTAGAGCAAGGTGGTCTCGGCGCCGAGCCCGTTGAAGATCGAGGCGAACTCGACGGCGATGTAGCCGCCGCCGACCACCAGCACGCGGCGCGGCAGGCGCTCGAGGAAGAACGCTTCGTTGGAGGTGATCGCGTGTTCCTTGCCGGGAATGTCCGGCACCTGCGGCCAGCCACCGGTGGCGACGAGAATGTGCTTGGCGCTGAAGCGCTGGCCGTCCACCTCGACGTTGTGCGCATCGAGCAGACGGGCGTGACCTTCGAGCAAGGTCACCCCGCTGTTCACCAGCAGGTTGCGGTAGATGCCGTTGAGCCGCTGGATCTCGCGGTTCTTGTTGCCGATCAGGGTCGCCCAGTCAAACTGCGCCTCGCCGGCGCTCCAGCCATAGGCCCGGGCCTGCTCGAAGTCCTCGCTGAAATGCGCGCCATAGACCAGCAGCTTCTTCGGCACGCAGCCGACGTTGACGCAGGTGCCACCCAGGTAGCGACTCTCCGCCACCGCGACACGGGCACCGAAGCCGGCGGCGAAGCGGGCGGCGCGTACGCCCCCTGAGCCGGCGCCGATGACGAACAGATCGAAATCGAAAGACATGTTACTACTCCTGGATCAGATGCGTTCCAGCATAACCCATTCGCCAGCGTCGGCTCCCGCCGGATCGACGCAGAAACCTGTCGAAACGGCTCAGCGCAGGGCCTGGCAGGCGATGGGCTATGCTTGTCCGTGGAGGTAAGCGCGATGTCCCCCACCCTCACCCACCTGGCGCTGCACGTCCCCGACCTCGACGCCTGCATCGCCTTCTACGAAACCTTCTGCGGCATGCGGGTGATCCACCGGCGCCCCGGCAAAGGCTCGCAGATCGTCTGGATGGCCGAACCCAGCCAGGAACAACGCTTCATCTTCGTCATCATGCCCGGCGGCCAGCCGCGCAACCTGGCCAGCGACGATTACAGTCATTTCGGCTTCGCCCTCTCCAGCCGCGCCGCGGTAGACGATCTGGCGCGCCGCGCCGAGGCCGCCGGCTGCCTGGTCTGGGCGCCGCGCGACGAGCCCTATCCGGTCGGCTACTACTGCGGCCTGCGCGACCCGGCGGGCAACTACGTGGAGTTCAGCTACGGCCAGCCGCTGGGCCCGGGTTCCGAGGCGCTGCCGATTCCCTGACCGGGCACGGAGGCGCCGCGTGGCCCAGGCCAGGCTGGCGGGGTTATTCGCCCGACGCCAACAACGCCACGCCCGCCGACAGCTCAGGTGGGGCGGATACCCCCCATGGCCGTTCGCCCCATACGAAAAACGCCGCGCCCCCATCGGGGACGCGGCGTTCTTCATCGGGAACGGCGAGGCTCAGTGAGCCTTGCCGGTCTTGTAGAGGTTTTCGTAGCAGAAGTTGGTCGCCTCGATGTAACCCTCGGCGCTGCCGCAGTCGAAACGCTTGCCCTTGAACTTGTAGGCCAGCACGCAGCCGTCCTGGGCCTGCTTCATCAGGGCATCGGTGATCTGGATCTCGCCGCCCTTGCCCGGTTCGGTCTGCTCGATCAGGTCGAAGATGTCCGGGGTCAGGATGTAACGGCCGATGATCGCCAGGTTCGACGGCGCCTCTTCCGGCTTCGGCTTCTCGACCATGGTGTTCACCCGGAAGATATCGTCGCGGATCATCTCGCCGGCGATCACGCCGTACTTGTTGGTCTCTTCCGGCGGCACTTCCTGGATCGCCACGATGGAGCAGCGGAACTGGTTGTACAGCTTGACCATCTGCTTCAGCACGCTGTCGCCTTCGAGGTTCAGGCACAGGTCGTCGGCCAGGACCACGGCGAACGGCTCGTCGCCGATCAGCGGACGACCGGTGAGGATGGCGTGGCCGAGGCCCTTCATCTCCACCTGGCGGGTGTAGGCGAAGGTGCACTCGTCGATCAGCCGACGGATGCCGACCAGGTACTTTTCCTTGTCGGTGTTGCGGATCTGGTGTTCCAGCTCGTAGCTGATGTCGAAGTGGTCTTCCAGCGAACGCTTGCCGCGGCCGGTGACGATGCCGATCTCGGAAAGGCCGGCTTCCAGCGCCTCCTCCACCGCGTACTGGATCAGCGGCTTGTTCACCACCGGCAGCATTTCCTTGGGCATGGCCTTGGTGGCCGGGAGGAAACGAGTGCCGTAACCGGCGGCCGGGAAAAGACATTTCTTGATCATGAGAATCCTTCGACATGGACGAAGTATGCGGATGGCGCGCAGTCTAATCAGGCTGCGCTCGCCTTACAATGCCCGGCCCTTGAACGTCCTATGCCCTGGTAGATGAAGCCCAGTTCCGCCATCCGCGCCGGTGCGTAGAGATTCCGACCGTCGACCAACAGGGGAGTTCGCATGGATCCACGGATTTTCTGGAAGTCCGGCTGGCGGAACTGTTTCCACTCGGTCACCAGCACCAGGGCATCGGCGCCCTCGACGGCGGCGTAGGGCGAGTCGTGGAGCGTCAACTGGGCGCACGCCAGCGCGTCCGGATAGCGTGCCGCGACCCCGGCGTTGGCCACCGGGTCATGGGCCCTGACCCGCACCCCGTGGCGCAGCAGTGCCTCCAGCAGGACCAGGCTCGGCGCCTCGCGCAGGTCGTCGGTACCCGGCTTGAAGGCCAGCCCCCAGAGCGCCACCGTGCGCCCTTGCCAGCGTCCCTGGAACAGTTCGCCGAGGGTCTCGAAGAGCAGTTCCTTCTGCCGCGCGTTGCGCGCTTCCACCGCACGCAGTATCTGGCTGTCGAAGCCCTGTTGCTCGGCGCTGCGGATCAGCGCGCGGACGTCCTTGGGAAAGCACGAGCCGCCGTAGCCGCAGCCGGCGTAGATGAAATGGGTGCCGATGCGCTTGTCGCTGCCCATGCCGCGGCGCACGTCCTCGATGTCGACGCCGGTGAGGGCGCACAGCCCGGCCATCTCGTTCATGAAGGAAATCTTGGTGGCGAGGAAGGCATTGGCCGCGTACTTGCTGAACTCGGCCTCGCGACGCCCCATCAGCAGGACCCGCTCGTGATTGCGCAGGAACGGCGCGTAGAGCTGGCGCAGGGTTTCCCCGGCCTGCGCCTCGGCGCTGCCGATGATGACCCGGTCCGGGCGCCTGAAATCGTCCACCGCCGAGCCTTCCTTGAGGAACTCCGGATTGCTCGCCACCGTCACCCGGAAGCGCTTGCGCCGGCGCGCCAGGCCCAGGCGGATGATCTCTTCGACCCGTTCGGCGGTGCCCACCGGCACGGTCGACTTGTTGACCACGATGCAGGCCTGGCGCAGTTGCGCGCCAAGTTGTTCGGCGACCGCCATCACGTGGCTGAGGTCGGCCGAGCCGTCCTCGCCGCACGGCGTGCCGACGGCGATGAACACCACCTCGGCGTCGGCCAGGCCTTCCGCCAGGCTGGCGGTGAAGGTCAGGCGGGCGGCGTCCAGCTGATCGCGCAGGATGCTTTCCAGGCCCGGTTCGTAGATCGGCATCTCGCCGCGTCTCAGCCGCGCGACCCGCTCGCGGTCACGCTCCACGCAACGCACCTGGTTGCCCATCTCGGCGAAACAGGCCGCCGTCACCAGTCCCACATAGCCCGCACCAATCACGCATAGCCGCATGGCGTCGTCCTCCGCTGGCCTCGCCCTCTCTCTGCGGACGATTGCAGCCAAGCGCGGTGGCAGGCGCGTGACGCTGGCGTGAAGCTACCGTGACAGAACCCGCGCGGATGCCCGGGGTCCACCCAAGGTAGGCGGAGAAAACGGGAGGTTCCCATGTCCATCGAAATCGATTCGGAACAAGGCATCTGCAGCGTGGAGATCGAAGGCAGCCGGCATCGCGCGCCGGTCGACAGCCTGCGCATCGGTACCGACGCCGAGGCGCGCCTGTCGGTGCTCTACATCGACGGCAAGCGCCTGCACATCAGCGAGGAAGACGCCCAGCGGCTGGTGGTCGCCGGCGCCGAGGACCAGCGCAGGCACCTGATGGCGGACGATTGACGCCCTCAGGCGTCCGCCAGCAACAGGTAGGGAGAACTGCGCAGGCTGTCGAGGCCGGCGCGGAACATGCGTTCGGCGCGGTTCCAGGGATCGTCGCGCAGGCGCTCGGTCCAGGCCAGGGTGCCGCAGATGCCGTCCCAGAGCGATTGCAGATAGATGCTGGCCAGCTCGACGTCCAGCCGCGCCGGCAGTTCGCCGCGCTCCACCGCCCGGCGGATCTGCCGGAGGCCGAAGCGTTGCCCCTGCTTCTCGAGCAGCTCGCGGCGGCGCAGCAGCGGCTCGTTCTCGTCGCTGCGTTCGCACTTGAGGTAGAGGATCTCCAGCACCCGCTGCACCGAACCGGGCTCGCAGCACTGGCGGAGAAAGCCCATGCTGGCGCGCAGGAGGATGTCCAGCGCCGGCACCCTGGCGTTTTCGTCGGGTACCTCGATCTGGCCGAAGGCGCGGTCGCACATCGCCAGGCAGACCTCGATCTTGTTCTTGTAGTGGCCGTAGACCGCACCGCGAGAAACCCCGGCGGCGTCCGCCAGGTCGGCCATGGCAGTAGTGCCCACGCCCTTTTCCAGGAAAACCCGCTCGGCGGCATCGAGCATGCCGTCGCGGGTTTTCTGGGATTCCTCTTTGGTTTTCCTGGCCACTGAACGTCCTCACAAGGGAAAGGCGCCGCAGATCATAAGGATATGTTACAGAAACGCCAATTAATTAATCACTCATGATTGATTATATGCTACTGTCGCGCCGCTCGTGAGTTGCGGTGCCCTTTCCCGGGCAAGCTCGCGAGTTCACGAATCGAGGGACACCCATGCACATCCAATGGACCGGCTCGCTGCGCGGGCTGCTGGCGGCCCTGGTCGCCCTATTCCTGCTGGGCTGCGAAGAAGCAGCGGACACCGGGAAGACTGCGGAGGCCCCCGCCGAGGTCGGCGTGATCGTCGCCAGGCCGGCGCCCATCGGCATCACCAGCGAGCTGCCCGGACGCCTGGAAGCGTACCGCCAGGCCGAGGTGCGGGCGCGCGTCGCCGGCATCGTCACCCGTCGCCTGTACGAGGAAGGCCAGGACGTCCGCGCCGGCACCGTGCTGTTCCAGATCGACCCTGCGCCCTTGAAGGCGGCCCTGGACATCAGCCGCGGCGCCCTGGCCCGGGCCGAGGCCAGCCACGCGGCGGCGGCCGACAAGCTCAAGCGCTACGCCGACCTGATCAAGGACCGCGCCATCAGCGAACGCGAGTACACCGAAGCGCAGACCGACGCGCGCCAGGCCCTGGCGCAGATCGCCTCGGCCAAGGCCGAACTGGAGCAGGCCCGCCTGCGCCTGGGCTACGCCACGGTCACCGCGCCGATCGACGGCCGCGCGCGGCGTGCGCTGGTCACCGAAGGCGCGCTGGTCGGCGAGGACTCGCCGACACCGCTGACCCGCGTCGAGCAGATCGATCCGATCTACGTGAACTTCTCCCAGCCGGCCGGCGAAGTCGCCGCCATGCAGCGGGCGATCCGCGAAGGCCAGGTGAAGGGTGTCGCCGACAAGGACATCGCCGTGCGCCTGGTCCTGGCCGACGGCAGCGAGTACCCGCTGGCCGGCGAGCTGCTGTTCTCCGACCTGGCGGTCGACCCCGGCACCGACACCATCGCCATGCGTGCCCTGTTCCGCAATCCGCATCGCGAATTGCTGCCCGGCGGCTACGTGCAGGTGCGCCTGCAGCGCGCGGTGAACCCGCAGGCGATCACCGTCCCGCGCGACGCGCTGATCCGTACCGCCCAGTCCGCCGTGGTCAAGGTGGTCAACCCACAGGGCGTGGTGGAAGACGTGGAGGTCCGCGCCGACACCCTGCAGGGCCGCGACTGGATCATCAGCCGCGGGCTCAAGGGCGGCGAGCGGGTGATCGTCGAGAACGCCGCCCAGCATGCCGCCGGCTCCAGCGTCCAGGCGGTGGTCCGCCAGCCGGCCAGCGCCGACGCCCCCTCACCGCTGGCCGCCTCGCCGGCGGGCCAGTGACGGAGAACGCTACGAATGGCTCGTTTCTTCATTGACCGGCCGGTCTTCGCCTGGGTGATCTCCCTGCTGATCGTGCTCGCCGGGGTCCTGGCGATCCGCTTCCTGCCGGTCGCCCAGTACCCGGACATCGCGCCGCCGGTGGTCAACGTCAGCGCCAGCTATCCCGGCGCCTCGGCCAAGGTGGTCGAGGAAGCGGTGACCGCGATCATCGAGCGCGAGATGAACGGCGCGCCCGGCCTGCTCTACACCAAGGCCACCAGCAGCACCGGCCAGGCCTCGCTGACCCTGACCTTCCGCCAGGGCGTGAACGCCGACCTCGCCGCGGTGGAAGTGCAGAACCGCCTGAAGATCGTCGAGTCGCGCCTGCCCGAGTCGGTGCGGCGCGACGGCATCTATGTGGAGAAGGCGGCGGACAGCATCCAGCTGATCGTCACCCTCACCTCCTCCAGCGGCCGCTACGACGCCATGGAACTGGGCGAGATCGCCTCGTCCAACGTGTTGCAGGCGCTGCGCCGGGTGGAGGGCGTGGGCAAGGTCGAGACCTGGGGCGCCGAGTACGCCATGCGCATCTGGCCCGACCCGGCCAAGCTGACCTCGATGAACCTCAGCGCCAGCGACCTGGTCAACGCCGTGCGCCGGCACAACGCCCGCCTCACCGTGGGCGACATCGGCAACCTCGGGGTCCCCGACTCGGCGCCGATCAGCGCCACGGTGAAGGTCGACGACACCCTGGTGACGCCCGAGCAGTTCGGCGAGATTCCGCTGCGCATCCGCGCCGACGGCGGAGCGATCCGCCTGCGCGACGTGGCCCGCGTCGAGTTCGGCCAGAGCGAGTACGGCTTCGTCTCGCGGGTCAACCAGATGACCGCCACCGGCCTGGCGGTGAAGATGGCGCCCGGCTCCAACGCGGTGGCCACCGCCAAGCGCATCCGCGCCACCCTCGACGAGCTGTCGCGCTACTTCCCGGAGGGCGTGAGCTACAACATCCCCTATGACACCTCGGCGTTCGTCGAGATCTCGATCAGGAAGGTGGTCAGCACCCTGCTCGAGGCGATGCTGCTGGTGTTCGCCGTGATGTACCTGTTCATGCAGAACTTCCGCGCCACCCTGATCCCGACGCTGGTGGTGCCAGTGGCCCTGCTCGGCACCTTCACGGTGATGCTCGGCCTGGGCTTCTCGATCAACGTGCTGACCATGTTCGGCATGGTCCTGGCGATCGGCATCCTGGTGGACGACGCGATCATCGTGGTGGAGAACGTCGAGCGGCTGATGGCCGAGGAAGGCCTGTCGCCGCACGACGCCACGGTCAAGGCGATGCGCCAGATCAGCGGTGCCATCGTCGGCATCACCGTGGTGCTGGTCTCGGTATTCGTGCCGATGGCGTTCTTCAGCGGCGCGGTGGGCAACATCTACCGCCAGTTCGCGGTGACCCTGGCGGTCTCCATCGGCTTCTCGGCGTTCCTCGCGCTGTCGCTGACCCCGGCCCTGTGCGCCACCCTGCTGCGCCCAATCGACGCCGACCACCATGAGAAGCGCGGCTTCTTCGGCTGGTTCAACCGCGCCTTCCTGCGCCTGACCGGACGCTACCGCAACGCGGTGGCCGGCATCCTCGCCCGGCCGGTCCGCTGGATGCTGGTCTACGCCCTGGTCATCGGCGTGGTCGCCCTGCTCTTCGTGCGCCTGCCGCAGGCGTTCCTGCCGGAAGAGGACTAGGGCGACTTCATGATCATGGTGATGCAGCCCGAAGGCACGCCGATGGCGGAGACCATGGCCAACGTCGCCGATGTAGAGCGCTACCTGGCGGAGCACGAACCGGTGGCCTACGCCTATGCGGTCGGCGGCTTCAGCCTGTACGGCGACGGCACCAGCTCGGCGATGATCTTCGCCACCCTGAAGGACTGGTCGGAACGCCGGGAGGCCAGCCAGCACGTCGGCGCCATCGTCGAGCGCATCAACCAGCGCTTCGCCGGCCTGCCCAACCGTACGGTGTATGCGATGAACTCGCCGCCGCTGCCGGACCTGGGTTCCACCAGCGGCTTCGACTTCCGCCTGCAGGACCGTGGCGGGGTTGGCTACGAGGCCCTGGTCAAGGCCCGCGACCAGTTGCTGGCGCGCGCCGCCGAGGACCCGCGTCTGGCCAACGTGATGTTCGCCGGCCAGGGCGAGGCGCCGCAGATCCGCCTGGACATCGACCGGCGCAAGGCGGAGACCCTCGGCGTGAGCATGGACGAGATCAACACCACCCTGGCGGTGATGTTCGGCTCGGACTACATCGGCGACTTCATGCACGGCAGCCAGGTGCGCAAGGTGGTGGTCCAGGCCGACGGCGCCAAGCGCCTGGGCATCGACGACATCGGCCGGCTTCACGTGCGCAACGAGCAGGGCGAGATGGTCCCCCTGGCGACGTTCGCCAAGGCCGCCTGGACCCTCGGCCCGCCGCAACTGACCCGCTACAACGGCTATCCCTCGTTCAACCTCGAGGGCCAGGCCGCGCCGGGCTACAGCAGCGGCGAAGCCATGCAGGCGATGGAGGAATTGATGCAGGGCCTGCCCGAGGGCATCGCCCACGAGTGGTCCGGCCAGTCCTTCGAAGAACGCCTGTCCGGCGCCCAGGCGCCGGCGCTGTTCGCCCTCTCGGTGTTGATCGTGTTCCTCGCCCTGGCCGCCCTCTACGAAAGCTGGTCGATCCCGCTGGCGGTGATCCTGGTGGTGCCGCTGGGCGTGCTCGGCGCACTGCTCGGGGTGAGCCTGCGCGGCCTGCCCAACGACATCTACTTCAAGGTCGGCCTGATCACCATCATCGGCCTCTCGGCGAAGAACGCCATCCTCATCATCGAGGTGGCCAAGGACCATTACCAGGAAGGCATGAGCCTGCTGCAGGCGACCCTGGAGGCCGCGCGCCTGCGCCTGCGACCGATCGTCATGACCTCGCTGGCGTTCGGTTTCGGCGTGGTCCCGCTGGCGCTCTCCAGCGGCGCCGGTTCCGGCGCCCAGGTCGCCATCGGCACCGGGGTGCTCGGCGGGATCGTCACCGCCACGGTACTCGCGGTGTTCCTGGTACCGCTGTTCTTCCTGGTGGTCGGGCGCCTGTTCCGGTTACGCAAGGCGCCGCGCACCGGCACCTCGCCCCAGATCCCCACGGAGCAAGCCTGATGCCCCTAGCGAAACTCTCGCTCCCCACCCTGGCACTGTGCGTCGGGCTGCTCGGCGCCTGCCCGCCGACGCCTCGCCAGCCGCGCGCGGCCCCCATCGTTCCGGCCAACGGCCCCGACCTTCGGGGCAAGCTGGACGACTGGCAACAGCAGTTCACCGACCCGTTGCTGCGACAGATGATCGGCTACGCGCCGGCGCTATCCGGCGCGCAAGCCTGAATTCCGCCGTCCTTTTCCCACCCTAGTCGGCCGCTGGCAGCGCTCGGCTGAAGCGGTAGAACAGGTTCGGCTCGCTGACCACGTACAGGCTGCCCCGGTCGTCCATCGCCAACCCTTCGGCCTGCGGCACGTCGTCCGTCAGGCCATGGTTGCCGCCACGCAGGGTCAGGCTGCCGAGCGGATCCCCGGCGCGATCCAGTTCGATGACCACCCGCGACTCGTCGGAAAGCACCAGCAGGTGATCGCTGGCCTTGTCGTAGTAGAGGCTCGACAGATCGGTGAGGAACAACCCGCGATCGCGCTGCGGGTCGCCGCCGACGCTCAGGTCGAGCGCCTCGCCGCGGTCGTTGAAGAAGCCGTTTACCTCGATGATGCCCACCGGCGCCTTTTCCCGGGCCACGAACAGGCGCTCGCGCAGCGGGTCGTAGGCCAACCCCTCGAAGCCCTTGTTGCGTTTGTTTGCACTGCCCAGGGAGAACTTCCGGGCGTTGCGCGGATCGTCGATGTCGATCACCCGGGTGTCGGCGTCGACATGGATCTCCACCAGGCGTTGGCGACGCTCCTCGGCGACCACGTAGACGCCGGGCCGGATGTACTCGATAGCCTCCGGATCCTGGAAACCGCGCAGGGGGATGCGTCGCAGCAATTCGCCGTCCAGCGACAGCTCGAGGAAATGCGGGTCCTGGTTGGTCACGCTGACCAGGCTGCGCCGGCTGGGGTCGAAGGACAGCGCCGAGACGTTGGACTCCGCGCCCAGCACGCGGGCTTCGATATCGACCCGATAGTCGGCCAGGCGCAGGGCGTTCTCGCGCGCAACATCGCCGCCGTAGCGCTGCTCCAGCTTGAACCAGATGCGCTCGAACGCGCGCTGCTGCTGACCCGCCACCAGCAGCGCAAGCAACGCGGCGAGCAGGCAAGCCAGCAGCGTCCTGTAGGTCATCAGCCGACTCATCGTTACGACTCCTCCGAGAAACACAGTGTTCGGCGAAGCAGAACAGAGCCATCCGTGCCCTTTCATGAGGCGCCGATTAAATCTTTCTGACAAGTATCTTTCACGGCTGTCATTTTTCCCCCGTTCCAGGCGTTGACAGGATTTCGGTGCAGCTTTACGTTAACGTAAAGGTAAACAAGCAGGTGCCTGCGCATGTCCACCACCTACACCATCTCCGATCTCGCCCGCGAACTGGACATCACCACCCGCGCCATCCGCTTCTACGAGGAGCAAGGCCTGCTCTCCCCCGAGCGACGCGGCCAGGAACGCATCTATTCGCCGCGCGACAAGGTCAGCCTGAAGCTGATCCTGCGCGGCAAGCGCATCGGTTTTTCCCTCGCCGAATGCCGCGAGCTGATCGAGCTCTACGACCCGGACCCGAGCAGCGGCAACCAGAAGCAGTTGAACACCATGCTGGAGAAGATCGCCGAGCGCCGCGCCCAGCTGGAACAACAGTTGCTGGACATCGAACAGATGCAGCTGGAACTGGATACTGCCGAGGAGCGCTGTCGAGCGGCGCTGATCAAAAGCTATAACAAACAAACAGTTGCAACATAAACCTAATTCGAAGCTTTAAACCGGACAAGCACAATTACAGGTGAAAGCATGACCTATCCCAGCCTCAACTTCGCCCTCGGCGAAACCATCGACATGCTCCGCGACCAGGTCCGCGGCTTCGTCACCGCCGAACTACAGCCGCGCGCCGCGCAGATCGACCAGGACAACCAGTTCCCCATGGACATGTGGCGCAAGTTCGGCGAGATGGGCCTGCTCGGCATCACCGTCGACGAGGAGTACGGCGGTTCGGCGCTGGGCTACCTGGCCCACGCCGTGGTCATGGAAGAGATCAGCCGGGCCTCGGCCTCGGTGGCGCTCTCCTATGGCGCGCATTCCAACCTCTGCGTCAACCAGATCAAGCGCAACGGCAACGCCGAACAGAAGGCCCGCTACCTGCCGGCCCTGGTATCCGGCGAACACATCGGTGCGCTGGCGATGAGCGAACCCAACGCCGGCTCCGACGTGGTCTCGATGAAGCTGCGCGCGGACCGGGTCGGCGACCGCTTCGTTCTCAACGGCAGCAAGATGTGGATCACCAACGGTCCCGATGCCCATACCTATGTGATCTACGCCAAGACCGACGCGGACAAGGGCGCGCACGGGATCACCGCGTTCATCGTCGAGCGCGACTGGAAAGGCTTCAGTCGCGGGCCGAAGCTGGACAAGCTGGGCATGCGTGGCTCGAACACCTGCGAACTGATCTTCCAGGACGTCGAGGTACCCGAGGAGAACGTCCTCGGCGCGGTCAACGGCGGGGTCAAGGTACTGATGAGCGGCCTCGACTACGAGCGCGTGGTGCTTTCCGGCGGCCCGGTGGGAATCATGCAGGCGTGCATGGACGTGGTGGTGCCGTACATCCATGACCGCCGCCAGTTCGGCCAGAGCATCGGCGAATTCCAGCTGGTCCAGGGCAAGGTGGCCGACATGTACACCGCCCTCAACGCCAGCCGCGCCTACCTGTACGCCGTGGCCGCCGCCTGCGACCGCGGCGAGACGACCCGCAAGGACGCCGCCGGGGTGATCCTCTACAGCGCCGAGCGCGCCACCCAGATGGCCCTGGACGCGATCCAGATCCTCGGCGGCAACGGCTACATCAACGAGTTTCCCACCGGCCGCCTGTTGCGCGACGCCAAGCTCTACGAGATCGGCGCCGGCACCAGCGAGATCCGCCGCATGCTGATCGGCCGCGAGCTGTTCAACGAAACCCGCTGAAGCCTCGCTCTCCCCGGCCCTTTTCCGCCAGGGAGAGGGCATTCCATTGCATCGACAGGCGCATCGCCAGGTCGGGAGCGGACGCCAACCGCTTCCGCCCACCTCGACACGGAGCCACCGCCATGGCCATCCTGCACACCCAGATCAATCCACGCTCCGCCGAGTTCGCGGCCAACGCCGCGACCATGCTGGAACAGGTCAACGCCCTGCGCACCCTCCTCGGCCGCATCCACGAAGGCGGCGGTAGCGCCGCCCAGGCCCGGCACAGCGCGCGCGGCAAGCTGCTGGTGCGCGAACGCATCAACCGCCTGCTCGACCCCGGCTCGCCGTTCCTCGAGCTTTCCGCCCTCGCCGCCCACGAAGTCTACGGCGAAGAGGTCGCCGCCGCCGGCATCGTCGCCGGGATCGGCCGGGTCGAAGGGGTGGAATGCATGATCGTCGGCAACGATGCCACGGTGAAGGGCGGCACCTACTATCCGCTGACCGTGAAGAAGCACCTGCGGGCCCAGGCCATCGCCCTGGAGAACCGCCTGCCATGCATCTACCTGGTGGACTCTGGCGGCGCCAACCTGCCGCGCCAGGACGAGGTGTTCCCCGACCGCGAGCACTTCGGCCGGATCTTCTTCAACCAGGCCAACATGAGTGCCCGCGGCATCCCGCAGATCGCCGTGGTCATGGGCTCCTGCACCGCCGGCGGGGCCTACGTGCCGGCGATGTCCGACGAAACCGTGATGGTGCGCGAACAGGCCACCATCTTCCTCGCCGGGCCGCCGCTGGTGAAGGCCGCTACCGGCGAGGTGGTCAGCGCCGAGGAACTTGGCGGCGCCGACGTGCACTGCAAGGTCTCAGGGGTCGCCGACCACTATGCCGAGGACGATGACCATGCCCTGGCCATCGCCCGCCGCTGCGTCGCCAACCTCAACTGGCGCAAGCAGGGCCAGCTGCAATGCCGTGCACCGCGCGCGCCGCTGTACCCCGCCGAGGAGCTGTACGGGGTGATTCCCGCCGACAGCAAGCAGCCCTACGACGTGCGCGAAGTGATCGCACGGCTGGTGGACGGCTCCGAGTTCGACGAATTCAAGGCGCTGTTCGGCACCACCCTGGTCTGCGGCTTCGCCCACCTGCACGGCTATCCGATCGCCATCCTGGCCAACAACGGGATCCTCTTCGCCGAGGCCGCGCAGAAAGGCGCGCACTTCATCGAGTTGGCCTGCCAGCGTGGCATCCCGCTGCTGTTCCTGCAGAACATCACCGGTTTCATGGTCGGCCAGAAGTACGAGGCTGGCGGCATCGCCAAGCACGGCGCCAAGCTGGTGACCGCGGTGGCCTGCGCGCGGGTGCCGAAGTTCACCGTGCTGATCGGCGGCAGCTTCGGCGCCGGCAACTACGGCATGTGCGGACGCGCCTACGACCCGCGCTTCCTGTGGATGTGGCCGAACGCGAGGATCGGCGTAATGGGCGGCGAACAGGCCGCCGGGGTGCTCGCCCAGGTCAAGCGCGAGCAGGCCGAGCGCGCCGGCCAGCAACTCGGCGTCGAAGAGGAGGCGAAGATCAAGGCGCCGATCCTCGAGCAGTACGAGCACCAGGGCCATCCCTACTACTCCAGCGCACGACTGTGGGACGACGGCGTGATCGATCCGGCGCAGACCCGCGAGGTGCTCGCCCTGGCGCTTTCCGCCGCCCTCAACGCCCCCATCGAGCCGACCGCCTTCGGCGTGTTCCGCATGTGACGAGCAGACCAGCATGAGCGAATTCCAGACCATCCAGCTTGAGATCGACCCGCGCGGCGTAGCCACCCTGTGGCTGGACCGGGCGGAAAAGAACAACGCCTTCAATGCCGTCGTGATCGACGAACTGTTGCAGGCCATCGATCGCGTCGGCAGCGACCCGCAGGTCCGCCTGCTGGTGCTGCGCGGCCGTGGCCGGCACTTCTGCGGCGGTGCCGACCTGGCCTGGATGCAGCAGTCGGTGGACCTCGACTACCAGGGCAACCTGGCCGACGCCCAGCGCATCGCCGAACTCATGACCCATCTCTACAACCTGCCCAAGCCGACCTTGGCGGTGGTCCAGGGCGCGGTGTTCGGCGGCGGGGTCGGCCTGGTCAGTTGCTGCGACATGGCCATCGGCAGCGACGACGCGACCTTCTGCCTGTCCGAGGTACGCATCGGCCTGATCCCGGCGACCATCGCCCCGTTCGTGGTCAAGGCCATCGGCCAGCGCGCCGCGCGGCGCTATTCGCTGACCGCCGAGCGCTTCGACGGACGCCGCGCCAGCGAACTGGGCCTGCTCAGCGAAAGCTGTCCCGCCGCCGAACTGGAAAGCCAGGCCGAGGCCTGGATCGCCAACCTGCTGCAAAACAGCCCGCGCGCCCTGGTGGCCTGCAAGGCGCTCTACCATGAGGTCGAGGCCGCCGAGCTGAGCCCGGCGCTGCGCCGCTACACCGAGGCGGCCATCGCCCGCATCCGCATCAGCCCGGAAGGCCAGGAAGGCCTGCGCGCCTTCCTGGAGAAACGCACGCCCGCCTGGAGAAACGACGCATGAACCCGGACTACCGCAGCATCCAGCGCATCCTGGTCGCCAACCGCGGCGAGATCGCCTGCCGGGTGATGCGCAGCGCGCGCGCCCTCGGCATCGGCAGCGTCGCCGTGCACAGCGACATCGACCGCCACGCCCGCCACGTCGCCGAAGCCGACATCGCCGTCGACCTGGGCGGCGCCAAGCCCGCCGACAGCTACCTGCGCGGCGACAGGATCATCGCCGCCGCCCTCGCCAGCGGCGCCCAGGCGATCCATCCCGGCTACGGCTTCCTCTCGGAGAACGCCGACTTCGCCCGCGCCTGCGAAGAAGCCGGTCTGCTTTTCCTCGGGCCGCCGGCGGCGGCCATCGACGCCATGGGCAGCAAGTCGGCGGCCAAGGCGCTGATGGAAGAAGCCGGCGTGCCGCTGGTGCCCGGCTATCACGGCGAAGCCCAGGACGCCGAGACCTTCCGCCGGGAAGCCGGAAGGATCGGCTACCCGGTGCTGCTCAAGGCCGCCGCTGGCGGCGGCGGCAAGGGCATGAAGGTGGTGGAGCACGAAGCCGAGCTGGCCGAGGCCCTTTCCTCCGCCCAGCGCGAGGCCAAGGCCGCCTTCGGCGACGCGCGGATGCTGGTGGAGAAATACCTGCTGAAGCCGCGCCACGTGGAGATCCAGGTATTCGCCGATCGCCATGGCCACTGCCTGTACCTCAACGAACGCGACTGTTCGATCCAGCGCCGCCACCAGAAGGTCGTCGAGGAAGCCCCCGCCCCCGGTCTCGGCGCGGAACTGCGCCGGGCCATGGGCGAGGCCGCGGTACGCGCGGCGCAGGCGATCGGCTACGTCGGCGCCGGTACCGTCGAATTCCTCCTCGACGAACGCGGCCAGTTCTTCTTCATGGAAATGAACACCCGCCTGCAGGTGGAACACCCGGTCACCGAGGCCATCACCGGCCTCGACCTGGTCGCCTGGCAGATCCGCGTCGCTCGCGGCGAGGCGCTACCGCTGACGCAGGAACAGGTGCCGCTGAACGGCCACGCCATCGAAGTGCGGCTCTACGCGGAAGACCCCGAGGGCGGTTTCCTCCCCGCCAGCGGCCGCCTGGCGCTGTACCGCGAAGCGCCCGCCGGCCCCGGCCGGCGGGTCGACAGCGGGGTACGCGAAGGCGACGAGGTCTCGCCGTTCTACGACCCGATGCTGGCCAAGCTGATCGCCTGGGGCGAAACCCGCGAGGAAGCCCGCCAGCGCCTGCTGGCGATGCTGGCGGAAACCTCGGTCGGCGGCCTGCGCACCAACCTGGCGTTCCTCCGCCGCATCCTCGGCCATCCGGCGTTCGCCGCCGCCGAACTGGACACCGGTTTCATCGCGCGCCACCAAGACGACCTGCTGCCGGCGCCGCAAGCGCTGCCGGAGCATTTCTGGCAGGCCGCCGCCGAAGCCTGGCTGCAGAGCGAAGCGGGCCACCGTCGCGACGACGACCCGCATTCGCCGTGGAGCCGCAACGACGGCTGGCGCAGCGCCCTGGCGCGGGAGTCCGACCTGATGCTGCGCTGCCGCGACGAACGCCGCTGCGTCCGCCTGCGCCACGCCAGCCCCAGCCAGTATCGCCTGGACGGCGACGACCTGGTCAGTCGGGTGGACGGTGTCACCCGTCGCTCGGCGGCGTTGCGCCGCGGACGCCAGTTGTTCCTCGAATGGGAGGGCGAACTGCTGGCCATCGAAGCCGTCGACCCGATCGCCGAGGCCGAGGCCGCCCATGCCCACCAGGGCGGTTTGAGCGCGCCGATGAACGGCAGTATCGTGCGGGTCCTGGTCGAGCCCGGCCAGACGGTCGAAGCCGGCGCCACCCTGGTGGTGCTGGAGGCGATGAAGATGGAGCACAGCATCCGCGCGCCCCACGCCGGGGTAGTGAAGGCGCTGTATTGCAGCGAGGGCGAACTGGTCGAGGAAGGCACGCCGCTGGTGGAGCTGGACGAGAACCAGGCCTGACAGCCAAGACGAGGAACAGCATGAACCTGCCGAAGAAGGTCCGCCTGGTGGAGGTCGGTCCGCGCGACGGACTGCAGAACGAGAAACAGCCGATCGAGGTGGCCGACAAGATCCGCCTGGTCGATGACCTGAGCGCCGCCGGCCTGGACTACATCGAAGTGGGCAGCTTCGTCTCGCCCAAGTGGGTGCCGCAGATGGCCGGCTCGGCCGAGGTATTCGCCGGCATCCGCCAGCGTCCCGGCGTGACCTACGCGGCGCTGGCGCCGAACCTGAAAGGCTTCGAGGCGGCGCTGGAGTCGGGAGTGAAGGAAGTGGCGGTGTTCGCCGCCGCGTCGGAAGCCTTCTCCCAGCGCAACATCAACTGCTCGATCAAGGACAGCCTGGAGCGCTTCGTACCGGTGCTGGAGGCGGCGCGCCAGCACCAGGTGCGGGTGCGCGGCTACATTTCCTGCGTGCTCGGCTGTCCCTACGACGGCGATGTCGATCCGCGCCAGGTCGCCTGGGTCGCCCGCGAACTGCAGCAGATGGGCTGCTACGAGGTGTCCCTGGGCGACACCATCGGCGTCGGCACCGCCGGCGCCACCCGCCGGCTGATCGAGGCGGTGGCCAGCGAGGTTCCCCGCGAGCGCCTCGCCGGGCACTTCCACGACACCTACGGGCAGGCCCTGGCGAACATCTACGCCAGCCTGCTGGAAGGCATCGCGGTATTCGACAGCTCGGTGGCCGGCCTCGGCGGTTGTCCCTACGCCAAGGGCGCCACCGGCAACGTCGCCAGCGAAGACGTCCTCTACCTGCTGAACGGTCTGGAGATCCATACCGGGGTCGACATGCACGCCCTGGTCGACGCCGGCCAGCGCATCTGCGCGGTGCTCGGCAAGAGCAACGGATCGCGAGCGGCGAAGGCGTTGCTGGCCAAGGTCTGAGGAGCGGCGGATAACCGCGGGCGGTTATCCGCCCTACCCGACATCACCCTCAGGCTCGGAGACTGCATCATCCACCCTGGGTGCCGTCATACCCCATCCGCCAACTGATAGCCCGAGTCGTCGCAAGCAGCCGTTCCGCCGCCGGCCCCTGCTCCTCGGCCTGGAAGATGCTCGCCGGGCCGACCACCGTGAGCACCGCCGCCACCCGCCCGCGGGCATCGAACACCGGCGCCGAGAGCGCTTCCACCCCAGGCATCAGCAGCCCATGGATCGCATGCAGGCCGCGCGCGCGGATGCCCTCCAGCAGCACCGCATAGGCCGCCGGGTCGGCCAGCGGATGGTCGGCGCGCCCGGCCAACTCTTCCTCGCGCAGCTCGGCCACCTCGCGTTCCGGCAGGAACGCGGCGAACACCAGGCCGGTGGACGAACCGAGCAGCGGCAGCACCGAGCCGACCTGGGTGACCACCGTCACCGCGCGCACCGCCTGTTCCACCTGTACCACGGTGGCTCCACGGTTGCCCCAGACGGCGAGGAAGCAGGTCTCGTTGAGCACGTCGCGCAGCTCGGCCAGCGGCGCGGCGGCGCTCTTCAGCACGTCCATGCTGTCCAGCGCCGCCAGGCCCACGCGCAGCGCCTCGCGCCCCAGCGAGTAATGATTGGTGGAGGCGTCCTGGACCGCGAAGCCGCTGGCGATCAATGCCTGCAGGTAGCGATGGACCTTGCTCGCCGGCATCCCCACATGCTCCGCCAGGCGCGACAGCGAGGTCGCCGGGGAGAGTTCGGCGAGGGCCTTGAGGATATCGGTACCGACTTCGGCGGAGCGGACCTTCTGCTTGCCGGAGGTTTCGGCGGGACTGCTGTTCTTTTCCATGGACGCGGGTTCCTGCGGGCGGGGCCGACGTTATAGCTTGACGCTGCCATCCACTCAAATTACGTTATGCGTAATTGAATTACGATAAAAATAACGCAGCCAGCGTGCCAGGTCCCCGGCGGATCGGCGGCAAGCTGCCCCCACTCCCCGGAGGCCTCAGATGAACCTCGACTCCACTGCCCTCGCCTATCAATCGGGCTTCGGCAACGAATTCAGCAGCGAAGCGCTCCCCGGCGCCCTGCCGGTCGGCCAGAACTCCCCGCAGAAAGCGCCCTACGGCCTGTACGCCGAACTGCTCTCCGGCACCGCCTTCACCATGGCTCGCAGCGAGGCCCGGCGCACCTGGCTATACCGCATCACGCCGTCGGCCAAGCATCCGCCGTTCCGCCGCCTGGAACGACAGATCGCCGGTGCCGAACTGGATGCGCCGACCCCCAACCGCCTGCGCTGGGATCCGCTGGCACTGCCCGAGCAGCCCACCGACTTCCTCGACGGCCTGCTGCGCATGGCCGCCAACGCGCCCGGCGACAAGCCCGCCGGCGTGAGCATCTACCAGTACCTGGCCAACCGCTCGATGGAGCGTTGCTTCTACGACGCCGACGGCGAACTGCTGCTGGTCCCGCAGCTGGGCCGCCTGCGCCTGTGCACCGAACTCGGCGCGCTGCAGGTCGAACCGCTGGAGATCGCGGTGATCCCGCGCGGGATGAAGTTCCGCGTCGAGCTGCTCGACGGCGAGGCACGCGGCTATATCGCCGAGAACCACGGCGCGCCGCTGCGCCTGCCCGACCTCGGCCCGATCGGCAGCAATGGCCTGGCCAATCCGCGCGACTTCCTGGCCCCGGTGGCGCGCTACGAAGACAGCCGCCAGCCGCTGCAACTGGTGCAGAAATACCTCGGCGAGCTGTGGGCCTGCGAGCTTGACCACTCGCCGCTGGACGTGGTCGCCTGGCACGGCAACAACGTGCCCTACAAGTACGACCTGCGCCGCTTCAACACCATCGGCACGGTCAGCTTCGACCACCCGGACCCGTCGATCTTCACCGTGCTGACCTCCCCCACCAGCGTCCATGGCCTGGCCAACATCGACTTCGTGATCTTCCCGCCGCGCTGGATGGTGGCCGAGAACACCTTCCGTCCGCCGTGGTTCCACCGCAACCTGATGAACGAGTTCATGGGCCTGATCCAGGGCGCCTATGACGCCAAGGCCGGCGGCTTCGTGCCCGGCGGCGCCTCGCTGCACAGTTGCATGAGCGCCCACGGCCCGGACGCGGAAAGCTGCGACAAGGCCATCGCCGCCGACCTCAAGCCGCACAGGATCGACCAGACCATGGCCTTCATGTTCGAGACCAGCCAGGTCCTCCGGCCGAGCCGTGCCGCCCTCGAGACGCCGGCCCTGCAGAATGACTACGATGCCTGCTGGGCGTCGCTCGTATCCACCTTCAACCCGCAACGGAGATAACCCCATGAACCAGCCAACCCCCACTCGTAGCTGGGTCGCCTCCGCCAATGGGCATGCCGACTTTCCCCTGCAAAACCTGCCGCTGGGCATCTTCAGCCGTGCCGGCCTGAGCCCGCGTTGCGGCGTGGCCATCGGCGACTCGATCCTCGACCTGGACGCGGCGCTGGCCGCCGGCCTGTTCGAGGGGGCCGCCGGCGAAGCCGCCGAAGCCACCCGCGGCGGCGCGCTGAACGCCTTCTTCGCCCTCGGCAAACCGGCCCGCGTGGCGCTGCGCCAGCGCCTGCTGGAGCTGCTCGGCGAAGGCGCAGCGGAGCGCCCGGAGCTGCTCCATGCGGCCGCCGAGTGCCAAATGCACCTACCGGCCAGGATCGGCGACTACACCGACTTCTACGTCGGCATCCGCCATGCCGAGAACGTCGGCAAGCTGTTCCGCCCGGACAACCCGCTGCTGCCCAACTACAAGCACGTGCCCATCGGCTACCACGGCCGCGCCTCGACCGTGCGCGTCTCCGGCAGCGAAGTGCGCCGGCCCAACGGCCAGACCCTGCCGGCCGGCGCCAGCGAGCCGGTGTTCGGTCCCTGTGCGCGTCTGGACTACGAACTGGAGCTAGGCATCTGGATCGGCCAAGGCAACGCCCTCGGCGAAGCCATCCCGGTTTCCCGCGCCGCCGAGCACATCGCCGGCTTCTGTCTGCTCAACGACTGGTCGGCGCGCGACATCCAGGCCTGGGAATACCAGCCGCTCGGCCCGTTCCTGTCGAAGAGCTTCATCACCAGCGTTTCGCCCTGGGTGGTCACCGCCGAAGCCCTGGAGCCGTTCCGCCGCGCCCAGCCAGCGCGCCCCGAAGGCGACCCGCGGCCGCTGCCGTATCTTTACGACGACAACGACCAGGCCCACGGCGCCTTCGACATCGAGCTGGAGGTCCTGCTGCTCACCGAGGGCCTGCGCGAGAAAGGCCTGCCGCCGCAGCGCCTGACCCTGAGCAACAGCCTGAGCATGTACTGGACGGTGGCGCAGATGGTCGCCCACCACAGCGTCAATGGCTGCCAGTTGCAGCCCGGCGACCTGTTCGGCTCCGGCACCCTGTCCGGCGCCGAGCCCGGCCAGTTCGGCTCGCTGCTGGAGATCACCGCTGGCGGCAAGCAGCCGGTGCAACTGGCCTCCGGCGAGACCCGGCGCTTCCTCGAGGACGGCGACGAGGTCATCCTCCGCGCCCGCTGCAAGCGCGAGGGACACGTCTCGATCGGTTTCGGCGAATGTCGCGGCAAAGTGCTCGCGGCCCATCCGGGGGCGCGCGGATGAAGCTCTATACCTACTACCGTTCCACCTCCTCCTACCGGGTGCGCATCGCCCTGGCGCTGAAGGGGCTGGACTACCAGTCGCTGCCGGTCAACCTGGTCCGCGACGGCGGCGAACACCGCCAACCCGCCTACCTGGCGCTCAACCCGCAGGGCCGCGTACCGGCCCTGCAGGTCGACGAGGGCGAGCTGCTGATCCAGTCGCCGGCGATCATCGAGTACCTCGAGGAGCGCTACCCGCACCCCGCCCTGCTCTCCAGCGATCCGCTGCGCCGCGCCCACGAGCGCGGAGTCGCGGCGCTGGTCGGCTGCGACATCCACCCGTTGCACAACGCCAGCGTGCTCAACCTGCTGCGCCAGTGGGGACACGACGAAGAGCAGGTCCGGCAGTGGATCGGCCACTGGGTCGGCCAGGGTCTCGCCGCCGTCGAGCAACTGATCGGCGACCAGGGTTGGTGCTTCGGCGACCGGCCAGGCCTGGCCGACGTCTACCTGGTCCCGCAGCTCTACGCCGCCGAGCGCTTCGGCGTGGCGCTGGACGCCTGGCCACGGATCCGCCGGGTCGCCGACCTGGCCGCCGCCCATCCGGCGTTCCGCCAGGCCCATCCGGCCAACCAGCCGGACACCCCGGCCGCCTGAGGGACCGCAGAGTCCCGCTCCTGAAGATAAAGGGGGGCGTCCGCCGGACGCCCCATCACCAATAAGAACCTCAGGTACCTTGCGATGCACAACCAGATCGCCAGCTTTCGCGCGGCGCTCGACGCGCGCCCCGTGTCCCGCTACCAGTGGCTGTTGCTGCTGCTCCTCGCCCTGTTGCTGGTCACCGATGGCTACGATGCCCAGGTGCTCGGCTACGTGGTGCCGACCCTGGCCCAGGAATGGGGCCTGGACAAGGCCGCGTTCGGCCCGGTGTTCAGCGCCAACCTGTTCGGCCTGACCGTCGGTTCGCTGCTGGTGACGCCGCTGGCGGACCGCTTCGGCATCCGCCGGGTGCTGCTCTGCTGCGTGCTGATCTACGCCAGCCTGACCGTCCTGATGGTCTTCGCCGGTTCCCTGGAAAGCCTGATGCTGGCGCGCTTCGTCTGCGGCATCGGAATGGGCGGGGCGATGCCCAGCGCCATGGCGCTGATGGCCGAGTATTCGCCACCGCGCCTGCGTACCCTGATGGTCACCCTGGCGGCCTGCGGTTTCTCCTTCGGCGGCGCCGCCGGCGGTTTCGTCGCCGCCGCCTTCATGGACGGCTTCGGCTGGCAGGCGGTGTTCCTCGCCGGCGGCGTCACCCCGTTGCTGCTGTTCCCCTTCCTCCTCCTGTTCCTGCCGGAGTCGCTGCCGCGCCTGCTCCGCGACGCACCGCCCTATGCCCGCCTGCGCCAGCTCAGCGAGCGCATGGCGCCGGGCTGGCAGCCGCCGCCGGCACAGGCCGACGCCGAGCCGGCGGCGAGCCTGACCGTGCTGGAGCTGTTCCGCCACGGTTACGCGCGGCCGACCCTGCTGCTCTGGGCGACCTTCTTCGTCAGCCTGATCCTGCTCTACTTCATGGTCAGCTGGCTGCCCTCGCTGCTCCAGGAAAGCGGCCTGACACGCAATGCGGCGAACCTGGCGACCTCGATGTTCCTCTTCGCCGGCACCCTCGGCGCGATGCTCCTGGCCTGGCTCGCCGACCGCCTGCGCAGCAAGGTCCGCCTGCTGGCGGCGATTCTCGCCGGCGCCGCGCTGTTCACCCTGCTCCTCGGCCTCAACCACGACCAGCCGCGCTGGCTGCTGGCGTTCGTCTTCGCCGCCGGCTTCTGCATCATCGGCGGGCAGTTGACCCTGAACGCCTTCGCCAGCAACTTCTACCCGGCCCAGGTACGCGCCACCGGCACCGGCTGGGCGCTGGGCGTGGGCCGCTTCGGTTCGATCCTCGGCCCACTGTTCGGCAGCCTGCTGCTGGGCATGCACATATCCGTGGAGAACATCTTCATGCTTGCGGCGATTCCCGCCGGGCTCGCCGCGCTACTGATCCTCCAGGTCCGCTCGCCCGCCGCCCAGGCGCAGCGGGAAAGCGCCGCCGCGCTGGCCGTCGAGGAATCCTGAGCCTTCACCGCGAGCGGCTTCCCGGCTACAGTGGCGGCCCGTTTCGCCGTCCGCCGCAGGAGCCGCCGATGAACGACGCCGACAGCCTCCAGGATTACCAACGCGTACGCCAGCAGGCGATCCGTTCGCTGTTCGAGATCGTCGAAGGCTCCAGCGAAGGCACGGTGATCGTCGACCGCGAGGCCCGCATCGTCTGGATCAACCAGCGCTACGCCCAGCGTTTCGGCCTCGCCGACCCGGCGCAGGCTATCGGCCGGCCCTGCGAAAGCGTGATCCCCGGTAGCCTGCTGCGCGAGGTGGTAGGCAGCGGCAAGCCGATCCTGCTGGACATGATGGATAGCGCGAAGGACCCGCTGGTGGTGATGCGCCTGCCGATCCACGACGACGCCGGCGAAGTGATCGGCGCCATCGGCTTCGCCCTGCTCGACGAACTGCGTTCGCTGTCGCCGCTGGTGACCCGCTACCTGAGCATGCAGCGCGAACTGGCCTCGACCCGCTCGCAATTGCAGGCGCGCCAGGCCAAGTACAGCTTCAGCCACTTCGTCGGCACCAGTCCGGCCAGCCTGGAAGTCAAGCGCCGCGCCCGTCGTGGCGCGGCCAGCGAAGCGCCGGTGCTGTTGCTCGGCGAGACCGGCACCGGCAAGGAACTGCTCGCCCACGCCATCCACAGCGCTTCGCCGCGGGCGCACAAGGCCTTCGTCAGCGTGAACGCCGCGGCGATCCCGGAAAGCCTGCTGGAGGCCGAATTCTTCGGTACCGCCCCGGGGGCCTTCACCGGTGCCGAGCGCAAGGGCCGGCCAGGCAAGTTGCAGGTGGCCCAGGGCGGCACGTTGTTCCTCGACGAGATCGGCGACATGCCGCTGGCCTTGCAAGGCAAGCTGTTGCGCGTGCTACAGGAGAAAGAGTTCGAAGCGGTGGGTTCCAACGAAGTGATCCGCAGCGACATCCGCCTGGTCGCCGCCACTTCCATCGACCTGCAGCAGGCGATGCGCGAAGGCCGTTTCCGCGCTGACCTCTACTACCGGCTGAACGTCCTGCCGATCGAGATCCCACCGTTGCGCCAGCGCCTGGACGACCTCCCGGCGCTCTGCGAGTCGATCCTCGACAGCCTCGACCACGGCCGTCTCCACGAACTCGGCGGCGACGCCCTGGCGCTGCTCGCCCGGCATGCCTGGCCGGGCAACGTCCGCGAACTGCGCAACGTGCTGGAACGTGCGCTGCTGCTGGCCGACCAACCGTTGCTGGACGCCGCCGCCCTCGGCGCGGCGCTGGGCCCCCTGCAACCGCTGCCGGAGCTGCCTCGAGCGGCGGACGACAGGCCGGTCGGGGATTTCCAACAGGCCCGCGAAGCCTTCGAGCGCGACCTGATCGGACGGGCCCTGGCGCAGAGTGCCGGCAATGTGGTGGAAGCGGCGAAACGCCTGGGCCTGGGTCGCTCGACCCTGTACAAGAAGATCGTGGCGCTGGGCATGCGTCTCGATAACGGGACCCATCTCTAAATAGAGACGAACTGAGACCTGCATAGCCACGGCACTTTCGCTCGATTACGTCTCCATTTTGAGACAACGCTATTCCCCACGCTCCCCTTCGTCTCGCCGCAGCCCGCGAAAACCGCGACTCTGGGGCCTGGCACGGTTATCGCAACGTGCCTTTCCGACGGCCCTGCCCCGTTCCAGGCCGTCACGCCGGTGCCCGCACCGTTCGACAACAAGAAACAGGCCCGGAGCGCCTTCCCCATGCGAAGCGCGCCCCGCAGCGCCGTGGAGATATGCCCGATGAGCGTGATCATCGCCCTTGCCGCCCTGGGCCTGCTGATGCTGGCCGCCTACCGGGGCTACAGCGTCATCCTGTTCGCCCCCCTCGCCGCCCTCGGCGCCGTCCTGCTCACCGATCCCAGCGCGGTCGCGCCGACCTTCACCGGGGTGTTCATGGAGAAGATGGTCGGTTTCATCAAGCTCTACTTCCCGGTTTTCCTGCTTGGCGCGGTGTTCGGCAAGCTGATCGAGCTGGCCGGCTTCTCCCGCTCCATCGTCGCGGCGGCGATCCGCCTGCTCGGCACCCGCCAGGCGATGCTGGTGATCGTACTGGTCTGCGCGCTGCTCACCTACGGCGGCGTCTCGCTGTTCGTGGTGGTGTTCGCGGTCTACCCGTTCGCCGCGGAGATGTTCCGCCAGAGCGACATCCCCAAGCGGTTGATTCCGGCGACCATCGCCCTCGGCGCGTTTTCCTTCACCATGGACGCGCTGCCCGGCACCCCGCAGATCCAGAACATCATCCCCTCGACCTTCTTCGGCACCCACGCCTGGGCCGCGCCCTGGCTCGGCACCCTCGGCGCGCTGTTCGTCTTCGCCGTGGGCATGCTCTACCTGCGACGCCAGGCGAACAAGGCGCGGCGCAACGGCGAAGGCTACGGCAGCGACCTGCGCAACGAGCCGGAGACCGCCGATGACCTGCGCCTGCCGAATCCCTGGCTGGCGCTCTCGCCGCTGGTGCTGGTCGGGGTCGCCAACCTGCTGTTCACCCACTGGATCCCGCAATGGTACGGCCAGGTCCATACCCTGCAACTGGCCGGCATGGCCACGCCGTTGCAGACCGAGGTCGGCAAGCTCACCGCGATCTGGGCAGTGCAGGCGGCCCTGCTGCTGGGCATCCTGCTGGTGCTGGCGAGCGGCTTCGCGGCGATCCGCAGCCGCCTCGCCGAAGGCACCCGCAGCGCGGTGGCCGGCTCGCTGCTGGCGGCGATGAACACCGCCTCGGAATACGGCTTCGGTGCGGTGATCGCCTCGCTGCCGGGCTTCCTGGTGCTGGCCGACGCGCTCAAGAGCATTCCCAATCCGCTGGTCAACGAAGCGATCACCGTCACCCTGCTGGCCGGCATCACCGGTTCCGCGTCGGGCGGCATGAGCATCGCCCTGGCGGCGATGTCCGATACCTTCATCGCCGCCGCCAACGCCGCGCAGATCCCCCTGGAAGTCCTCCACCGGGTCGCCGCCATGGCCAGCGGCGGGATGGATACCCTGCCGCACAACGGCGCGGTGATCACCCTCCTGGCGGTCACCGGCCTGACCCATCGGGAGGCGTACAAGGACATTTTCGGCATTACCCTGATCAAGACCCTGGCGGTGTTCTTCGTCATCGGACTGTTCTACGCCACCGGCCTGGTCTGATCCGCCCTTTTTTCATCCAGCGGGAGAAACAGCATGACCCTGAAAGGCAAGACCGCCCTGGTCACCGGTTCCACCAGCGGCATCGGCCTGGGCATCGCCCTGAGCCTGGCCGAGGCCGGCGCCGACCTGCTCCTCAACGGCTTCGGTGAGGTCGACGCGGCGCTGGCGCAGGTCCGCGCCCACGGCGTGCGCGCAGAGCACCACCCGGCCGACCTCTCCAGCCCGGAGCAGATCGGCGAACTGATGGCCTTCGCCGAGCGGACCTTCGGCGGCGTCGACATCCTCGTCAACAACGCCGGCATCCAGTACGTGGCGCCGGTGCAGGAATTCCCCATGGAACGCTGGGACGCGATCATCGCGATCAACCTGTCCTCGGTGTTCCATACCACCCGCCTGGCCCTGCCGGGCATGCTCGCGCGCGGCTGGGGGCGGATCGTCAACGTCGCCTCGACCCACGGCCTGGTCGCCTCGGCCGGGAAGAGCGCCTACGTCGCCGCCAAGCATGGCGTGCTCGGCCTGACCAAGAGCGTGGCGCTGGAAACGGCGCGCACGCCGGTGACCTGCAACGCCATCTGCCCCGGCTGGGTGCTGACCCCGCTGGTGCAGAAGCAGATCGACGCGCGCATCGCCGAGGGCGTCTCGCCCGAACAGGCGGAACACGACCTGCTGGCGGAAAAGCAACCCTCGCTGGCCTTCGTCACCCCCGAGCAACTCGGCGGGCTGACGCTGTTCCTCTGCAGCGAAGCCGCCGACCAGGTGCGCGGCGCGGCCTGGAACATGGATGGCGGCTGGGTGGCGCAGTAGCCGGGGCGGCCAGCCTCTCCCCAGACCCTCTCCCTGAAGGGAGAGGGAACCATCCGGAGTTCGCCCGCCCCATTGCGTAGGGCGGATAACGCCACAGGCGTTATCCGCCGATACCTCGTCTCCCGGCGCGGCTGCCCGGTCCCCAACCTCCTCCCTGAAGGGAGAGGAAGTTATCGGGGGGTGCGATGCGCTACGGCATCACCGGCGGGATGTACGCCAGGGTGCTGCCCAGGGCCCAGAGCAGCACCAGCACCAGCGGGATGTGCACCAGCAACTGGACGAACGAGAAGCCGATCAGGTCGCGCGCCTTCAGCCCCAGCACGCCGAGCAACGGCAGCATGTAGAACGGGTTGATCAGGTTCGGCAGCGCCTCGGCGGCGTTGTAGATCTGCACCGCCCAGCCGAGGTGGTATTGCAGCTCGTTGGCCACCTGCATCACGTACGGCGCCTCGATGATCCACTTGCCGCCGCCGGAGGGAATGAAGAAGCCCAGCACCGCCGAGTACACGCCCATCAGCAGCGCGTAGGTGTCGTGGGAGGCGATCTGTACGAAGAAGGTCGAGATATGGTGGGCCAGGGTCTCGCCGTCGCTGCCGTTGACCGTGGTCATGATCGCCGCGATCGAGCCGTACAGCGGGAACTGGATCAGCACCCCGGTGGTGGTCGGCACCGCGCGCGCCACCGCGTCGAGGAAGCTGCGCGGGCGCCAGTGCAGCAACGCGCCGAGCATCAGGAACAGCAGGTTATAGGTGTTCAACCCGGAGATCGCCAGGATCGCCGGTTTGGTCGAGAACTCGTGGACCAGCCAGCCACCGGCCAGCAGTACCAGCAGGATGATCAGCAACGGGCTGTGCTCCAGCCACTCGCCGGGCCGGGTCGGCGCCAGCCTGGCCGGAGCGGTGAAGCTCACGTCGACCCCGCAATCCTTGGCGTCGCGGGCGCTGGCGGCGCTCGGCGCGGTCATGTAGGCGATCACCAGCGAGACCAGGATCAGCGCCAGCAGCATGACCCCGGACTGCCAGAGGAAGATGGTCTCGGTGAACGGGATCACCCCGGTGATCGCCAGGATCGACGGTGGCAGGCTGGCCGGGTTGGCCTGCAACTGCGCGGCCGACGACGACAGGCCCAGCGCCCACACCGCGCCCAGCCCGAGGTAGGCCGCGGCGCCGGCGGCGCGGTAGTCCATGCGCAGGTCGCTGCGGCGCGCCAGGGCGCGTACCAGCAGGCCGCCGAAGACCAGGCTGAGGCCCCAGTTGAGCAGCGAGGCGAGCATCGACACCAGCGCTACCCAGCAGACCGCCGAGCGGCCATTCTTCGGCACCCGCGCGAGCAGGTCGATGAGACGCGAGGCGGGGCCTGAACTGGCCACCACATAGCCGCCGATGACCACGAAGGCCATCTGCATGGTGAACGGGATCAGGCTCCAGAAACCGTCGCCGAAGGCTTTCGCCGTGGCGGTCGGTCCGGCGCCCATGGCCAGCGCGGCCAGGCTGACGATGAGGATGGCCAGGGCGGCGAACACCCAGGAGTCGGGAAACCAGCGCTCGGCCCAGTTCGAGCAACGCATGGCAAAGCGCGCGGAGCGGCTTTCTTGGATGGGAAGGATAGCGGTCATCGCGGATTCTCTCGGTTTTATTGTTATTCGGCGACTACGGGGCCGCCTGTGTGTGCTACGGCTCCCTGGGCACCCGGCCGTCCCGAGGGGCGGAACGGTACGGGGCCGGTCGGACGGTCAAGGCCGTCCGCCGCTCGTTCCCTGGACACGAGCGCGCCATGCCCCCGCGAAAGGACATGGCGCGATCACGCCGCGAGCGGCAGGTCGATGGATCAGTCGCGGGCCAGGGTCAGGGCGACGCCCTGCCCGCCGCCGATGCACAGGGTGGCGAGGCCCTTCTTCGCGTCGCGACGGATCATCTCGTGCAGCAGGGTCACCAGCACCCGGCAGCCGGACGCGCCGATCGGGTGGCCAAGGGCGATGGCGCCGCCGTTGACGTTGACCCTGGCGGCATCCCAGCCCAGTTCCCGGCCCACCGCCAGGGACTGCGCGGCGAAGGCCTCGTTGGCCTCGATCAGGTCCAGTTGCTCCAGGCCCCAGCCGGCCTTGTCGAGCGCGCGACGGGTGGCGGAGACCGGGCCGACGCCCATGATCGCCGGATCGACCCCGGCGCTGGCGTAGCTGGCGATCCGCGCCAGCACCGGCAGGCCCAGGGCCTTGGCCTTGGCCGCGCTCATCAGCAATACCGCGGCGGCGCCGTCGTTGAGGCTGGAGGCGTTGCCGGCGGTGACGCTGCCGTCCTTCCTGAAGGCCGGCTTGAGCTTGGCCAGGGCCTCGACGGTGGTGCCGGCGCGCGGCTGCTCGTCGGTGTCGAAGCTCAGCGGCTCGCCCTTGCGCTGCGGGACCTGGATCGGCGTGATCTCGTCGCGGAAGCGCCCGCCCTCGATGGCGGCGATGGCCTTCTGCTGCGAAGCGGCGGCGAAGGCGTCCTGCTCCTCGCGGGTCAGGCCGTACTTCTCCGCCAGGTTCTCGGCGGTGATGCCCATGTGGTAGTCGTTGAAGGCGTCCCACAGGCCGTCCTCGATCATGCTGTCGACCAGCTTCGCATGGCCCATGCGCAGGCCGGTGCGGGCGCCGGGCATGACGTAGGGCGCCAGGCTCATGTTCTCCTGGCCGCCGGCGACGATCACCTCGGCGTCGCCGCAGCGAATCGCCTGGGCGCCCAGGTGCAGGGCCTTGAGGCCGGAGCCGCAGACCTTGTTCAGGGTCATGGCCGGCACGCCGACCGGCAGGCCGGCCTTGATCGCCGCCTGGCGCGCCGGATTCTGCCCGGAACCGGCGGTGAGCACCTGGCCGAGGATCACTTCGTCGACCTGGCCGGCATCGAGACCGGTCTGTTCGAGCAGGCGGCGGATCACCGCGGCGCCCAGCTCGGGGGCGGGAATGCCGGCCAGCGAGCCCTGGAAGCTGCCGACGGCGGTACGGGTAGCGGCGACGATGACGACGTCTTGCATGGATGGTTCTCCTGGATTCGCCCGTGGCCGGGCCGAATCGCTGCGGGTGGACGTAGGCGGTGCGACAGCCTCCTATCCTACGCCCTCTGGAAAGGACGGTCCGCGCGGCCGGCGCCTTGCGTGGAGGCGCCGGCCGCGCGGGCCGCGATTCAGAAACTCATTTCCGGCACGTGCTCGGGGACGATCAGCTTGCCGGCGGTCTTCGCCACGATCTCCTCGACGCTGACCCCGGGGGCGCGCTCGCGGAGGATGAAGGCGCCGTCCTCGATCTCCAGGTAGGCCAGGTCGGTGAGCACCTTGCGAATGCAACCGCAACCGGTCAGCGGCAGGGTGCAGTACGGCAGCAGCTTGGACTCGCCGTCCTTGGAGGCGTGGGTCATGGTGACGATGATGTTCTCGGCGCCGGCCACCAGGTCCATGGCGCCGCCCATGCCCTTGACCAGCTTGCCGGGGATCATCCAGGAGGCGATGTTGCCGCGCACGTCCACCTCGAAGGCACCGAGCACGGTGAGGTCGACGTGGCCGCCACGGATCATGGCGAAGGATTGCGCCGAGTCGAAGATCGACGCGCCGACGCGGGCGGTCACGGTCTGCTTGCCGGCGTTGATCATGTCGGCGTCGACTTCCGCCTCGCTGGGGAACGCGCCCATGCCGAGCAGGCCGTTCTCCGACTGGAGCATGACATCGATGCCCTCCGGCACGTAGTTGGCCACCAGGGTCGGGATGCCGATGCCGAGGTTGACGTAGTAGCCGTCCTTCAATTCGCGCGCCACGCGCTGCGCCATCTGTTCGCGGGTAAGTGCCATCTGGGGAAACCTCTTGTCGTTGTAGCGGCCGCCGTCAGGCGCGCAGCGTGCGTTTCTCGATGCGTTTCTCGAAGCGACCCTGGATGATCCGGTCGACGTAGATGCCGGGGGTGTGGATTTGCGTCGGGTCCAGTTCGCCGGGCTCGACGATCTCCTCCACCTCGACCACCGTGATGCGCCCGGCGGTGGCGACCAGCGGGTTGAAGTTCTGCGCGGTGTGGCGATAGACGACGTTGCCGAAATGGTCGGCCTTCCAGCCCTTGACGATGGCGAAGTCGCCGGTGATGGCCGGTTCGAGGATGTAGTGGCGGCCATTGAACTCGCGCGCCTCCTTGCCCTCGGCGACCGGGGTGCCGTAGCCGGTGGCGGTGAAGAAGGCCGGGATGCCGGCGCCGCCGGCGCGGATCTTCTCGGCCAGCGAGCCTTGCGGGGTCAGTTCGACTTCCAGCTCGCCACTGAGCAGTTGTTGCTCGAACAGGGCGTTCTCGCCGACGTAGGAGGCGATCATCTTGCGGATCTGCCGGTCTTCCAGCAGCACGCCGAGGCCGAAACCGTCGACGCCGCAGTTGTTCGAGACCACCGTGAGGTCCCTGACCCCGCGCCGGCGGATTTCCGCGATCAGGTTCTCGGGAATCCCGCAGAGGCCGAAGCCCCCGGCGAGGACGGTCATGCCGTCGGTCAGGCCTTCGAGGGCCTCTTCGTAACTGCCTACTCGCTTGTCGAGTCCGCTCATGCTGCTGTGCCTCTTCCGGCTCTTGTGATTGTGCGTGCGGCAGTCTGACTGCCGGGTCGCACAGAGCTTCTCCGCTGCGGACTGATTTGTTAAGTTTGTTTTTCCAATCCATTGATGAGAAAAACAAATAAATGACCGTCAAGCAGTTGCGCGCCTTCCTCGCCGTGGCGCAGAGCCTCAGCTTCGCCCAGGCCGGCGAACGCCTGCACCTCTCCCAGCCGGCCCTGAGCCTGGCGATCAAGAGCCTGGAGGAAAGCCTCGGCGGTCCGCTGCTGGAACGTACCACCCGCAGCGTCAGCCTCACCCCCGAGGGCGAGACCCTGCTGCCGCTGGCGCTGCGCCTGCTGGCCGACTGGGACAATACCGAGGAATTGCTGCGCCAGCACTTCACCCTGCAACTGGGCAAGGTCTCCATCGCCGCCATGCCCTCCTTCGCCGGCAACCTGCTGCCGCTGGTCTTGAAGACCTTTCGCGAACGCCACCCGCGGGTCAACGTGGCGGTGCACGACGTGATCAACGAGCAGGTGCTGGAGATGGTCCGCAACCGACGCGTCGAGCTGGGCATCGCCTTCGAGCCGGAGTCCCTGGAAAACCTCGAGTTCACCCCGTTCTACAGCGACCGCTTCGTCGCCGTGGTGCCGGCCGGCTCGCCGCTGTCCGGGCAGGAGCGGGTCAGTTGGCGCGAACTGCTCGGCGAGCCCTTCATTACCCTGCAACGCCCCTCGGCGGTGCGCCTGCTCCTGGAAGAAAGCGTGGCCGCCGAGCACGGCCGCTTGCCGGTGGCGTTCGAGAGCCACCAACTGGTCACGGTCGGGCGGATGGTCGCCCAGGGACTGGGTGTCAGCGCCGTGCCGACCCTGTGCATCCAGCAGATGCAGGAACTCGGCGCGCGCTGCCTGCCGCTCTACGCGCCGCAGGTGCAGCGACGGGTCGGCCTGCTGCGGCTGAGCGAGCACAAGCTGTCCACCGCCGCCCAGGCCCTCAGCGACGTGCTGCTGCATGGCACCGACTGGCGCTCGCTGGCGCTGCCGCAGGACCAGTCCACGGAGTGAGGCAGGCAGCGGCGGGTCCGGTTATGCTTCCTGCATGTCCCGGAACAACAACAAGGACGGACACGCCATGCCCGCACCGCTCTGGAGCCCTTCCGCCGAACGCATCGCCGCCAGTCGCATGGAGGCCTTCCGACGCTTCGTCAACCAGCGCCATGCCCTCGGCCTGGCCGACTACCCGGCGCTGCATGCCTGGAGCGTGGAGCGGCGCGAGGCGTTCTGGCAGGCCATCGTCGACTTCTTCGCGGTGCGCTTCCAGCAACCGCCGCGTGCGGTCCTCGAGGAAGGCACGCAGATGCCCTCGGCGCGCTGGTTCCCCGGCGCCACGCTGAATTTCGCCGAACACCTGCTGCGCCGCCGCGATGATGCCCCGGCGCTGATCGCGGTGAGCGAAGACGGTCGCCGCGAGGTGCTCAGCCACGCCGAACTGGCCCGTCACGTGGCGGGCCTGCAGAAGCGCCTCGCCGCCCTGGGCATAGGCCCCGGCGACCGGGTCGCCGCGCTGATGCCGAACACCTGGCAGACCGTGGTCGGCATGCTCGCCACCGCCAGCCTCGGCGCCACCTGGTCGAGCTGCTCGCCGGACTTCGGCACCCAGGGCGTGATCGACCGCTTCGGCCAGATCGAACCGCGGGTGCTGATCGCCTGCGCCGGCTACCGCTACGCCGGCAAGTCGCTGGACCTGACCGCCAAGCTCAACGAGGTGCTCGCCGGCCTGCCCGGCCTGGAGCAACTGCTGGTGGTGCCCTACGACCGTCCGCAGGCGCAGCCGCAGGACTACCGCTGCCAGGCGCGTGTCGCGCTGTGGGACGGGTTCTACCAGGCCGAGGGCGAGCCGGTCTTCACCCCGGTGCCCTTCGAGCAGCCGCTGTACATCCTCTATTCGTCGGGCACCACCGGGGTACCCAAGTGCATCGTCCATGCCACCGGCGGCGTGCTCCTGCAACATCTCAAGGAGCACGGCCTGCACACCGACCTGGGCGACGGCGACCGGCTGTTCTACTACACCACCTGCGGCTGGATGATGTGGAACTGGCTGGCCTCCGGCCTGGCGGTGGGCGCCAGCCTGGTGCTCTATGACGGCTCGCCGTTCCACCCCGGCCCCGAGCGCCTGCTGGACCTCGTCGACGCCGAGGACATCGCCGTGTTCGGCGCCAGCGCCAAGTACCTGGCGGCGCTCGAGAAGGCCGGCGTGCGCCCGCGCCACAGCCACCGCCTGGACAGCCTGAGGACACTGCTCTCCACCGGTTCGCCGCTGGCCCACGAAAGCTTTGATTACGTCTATCGCGAGCTGAAGAGCGACCTCTGCCTGTCGTCGATCTCCGGCGGCACCGACATCGTTTCCTGCTTCGCCATCGGCAACCCGGTGCTGCCGGTGTGGCGCGGCGAACTGCAATGCAAGGCGCTGGGCATGGCCGTGGAAATCTGGGACGACGACGGCCGCCGCCTCGCCAGCGGCAAGGGCGAGCTGGTCTGCACCCGGCATTTCCCGTCGATCCCGCTGGGCTTCTGGAACGACCCGGATGGCTCCAGGTTCCACGACGCCTACTTCGCCAGCTTTCCCGGCGTCTGGGCCCATGGCGACTACGCCGAGGAAACCGCCCACGGCGGGCTGGTCATCCACGGCCGCTCCGACGCGGTGCTCAATCCCGGCGGCGTGCGCATCGGCACCGCGGAAATCTACCGCCAGGTGGAAAAGGTCGAGGAAGTCCTCGAGTCCATCGCCATCGGCCAGGACTGGCAGGGCGATGTGCGTGTGCTGCTGTTCGTCCGCCTGCGCGACGGCGTGCGACTCGACGAGCCGCTGCGTGAACGCATCCGCCAGACCATCCGCGCCAACGCCACGCCGCGCCACGTACCGGCGAAGATCATCCAGGTCGCCGATATCCCGCGCACCCTGAGCGGCAAGATCGTCGAGCTTGCGGTGCGCAACGTGATCCACGGCCGCCCGGTGAAGAACACCGACGCCCTGGCCAACCCGCAGGCGCTGGAGCTTTATCGCGACCTCGCCGAACTGCGCGACTGAAGCCGCGGCGAGCCTGGGCTAGAATGCGCGTTCCGTGCTACCGCAAAAGGTAATCCCATGCCCGTCGCCATGGCCCGCCACATCCTGGTCAAGACCGAAGCCGAGGCCGCCCAACTGAAGCAGCGCCTGGCCAAGGGCGAGGACTTCGCCACACTGGCGAAGAAGCATTCGACCTGCCCGTCTGGCAAGCGCGGCGGCGACCTCGGCGAGGTGCGTCCGGGGCAGATGGTCAGGTCCATCGACAATGCCATCTTCAGGAAACCCGTGGGCGTGCTCCAGGGTCCGCTGAAGAGCCAGTTCGGCTACCATCTCCTGGAAGTGTATTTCCGCGACTGAACCGCCACCGGAGCGTCCATGACCGCCGACCAGGTCGCCGCCTTCTGCCTGCAACTGCCCGGCGCCCGGGAAGACCTCAAGTGGGGTTCGAACCGGGTGTTCTCGGTGGCCGGCAACAAGATGTTCGCCATCCTCGACTTCGTCGACAAGGACGGCGGCCTGGCCTTCAAGGTCGGCAGCGAGCTGTTCCTCGGCTATGTCGACCGCCCCGGCATCCGTCCGGCGCCCTACCTGGCGCGCGCGCACTGGATCGTCATGGCCCGCCCCTACCCGATGAAGGCGGCGGAGTTGCGCGAGGCCCTGGTCCGTTCCCATCAACTGGTGGTGGCGCGCCTGCCCAAGCGCCAGCGCCTCGGCCTGGTACTCGACACATGAGTCGCGACCGTCTGTACACCTGGGCCGGCCTGTGGCGCTCGCCGTCGTCCAGCTGGGAGGCCCTGCGCCTGGAGGACGACCAGGCGGAAAGCCAGTTGCGCGCGCCGGACGAACGCAGCGGCCTGCCCTACCAATTGGACTACCGGCTGCGCTGGGACGCCGACTGGCATCTGCGTGAGGCGGTGTTCCACGTCGAAAGCGAAACCGGGGTGCGCAAGCTGCACCTGCTCGCCGATGGCCGCGGCCACTGGCAGGACGGCGACGGCGAAGCGCTACCGGCATTCGACGGTTGCCTGGACATCGATCTCTGGCCAAGCCCCTTCACCAACACCTTCCCGATCCGCCGCCTGGGCCTGGCCGATGGCCAGCGCGCGGAAATCCGCGCGCTCTACATCGAGGCCCCGGCCCTGGAGCCGCGTAGCATGCGCCAGGCATACACCCGCCTGGACGCCAGCCACTACCTCTACGAGAACCTCGAAGGCAGCGCGTTCAAAGCGGTACTGCTGGTGGACGAACAGGGCCTGGTGATCGATTACCCGGGTCTCTTCCAGCGTCTCTGAACGCGCTAGCGCCGGGCACCGCGCGTCGCCGATAGCCCGGCGAATCCGTTAGCCTGCTTTCATTCGTCATCCGCAACGGTCATCATGGCGGACCGCGACAACCCACTGCGACCGCGTTTCCCACATGTCCGTCGATATCCGCCCCATCCCGCCGGCGCAGGACAGCGCCCGGCAAAACGTCACCCTGCAGATCGTCTCGGTGGTGATGTTCACCTTCATCGGCTACCTGACCATCGGCATCCCGCTGGCGGTGCTGCCCGGCTACGTGCACGACGACCTCGGCTACGGCTCGGTGCTGGCCGGCCTGGTGATCAGCCTGCAGTACCTCGCCACCCTGCTCGCCCGGCCCTACGCCGGGCGCGTCATCGACGGCCTCGGGCCGAAGCGCGCGGTGCTCTACGGCATGGCCGGCAGCGCCGCGAGCGGGCTGTTCATGCTGCTCTCGGTGGCGATCCAGGGCTGGCCGGCGCTGAGCCTGGCCAGCCTGCTGGTCGGCCGCCTGGTACTCGGCGCGGCGGAAAGCCTGGTCGGCTCGGCGGCGATCGGCTGGGGCATCGGCCGGGTCGGCGCGCCACACACCGCCAAGGTGATTTCCTGGAACGGCATCGCCAGCTACGGCGCCATCGCCCTCGGGGCGCCGCTAGGGGTGCTGCTGGTGCAGTGGCTGGGGCTGTGGAGCATGGGCGCGTCCATCGTCCTGCTCGGGGCACTCGGCTTCGCCCTGGCCTGGCCGAAGTTGCCGGCGCCGCTGGTGCACGGCGAGCGACTGCCGTTCCACCATGTGCTCGGCCGGGTCACCCCGCACGGTATGGGCCTGGCGCTGGGGGCGATCGGCTTCGGCACCATCGCCACCTTCATCACCCTTTACTACGCCAGCCGTGGCTGGGCCAACGCAGTGCTCTGCCTGAGTGCCTTCGGCGGTTGCTTCATCGGCGCCCGGCTGTTGTTCGCCAATAGCATCAACCGGCTCGGCGGCTTCCGCGTGGCGATCATCTGCCTCGGCGTCGAAAGCCTCGGCCTGCTGTTGCTGTGGAGCGCGCCGAATCCCTGGGCCGGCCTGGCCGGCGCGGCCCTCACCGGCTTCGGCTTCTCCCTGGTGTTCCCGGCGTTCGGCGTGGAAGCGGTGAACCTGGTACCGGCTTCCAACCGTGGCGCGGCGCTGGGCGCCTACTCGCTGTTCGTCGACCTGTCGCTGGGCATCACCGGGCCGCTGGTGGGCTTCGTCGCCAACCTGTTCGGCTTCCGCTCGATGTTCCTCTTCGCCTGCCTGGCCTCGCTCAGCGGGCTGGCCCTGGCCATTGCGCTGCACCGACGCAGCCGCCGGCCGGGCTAGGACCTGCACCTTCTCCGGCGCCGCGGGGAGCGCCCTGGGCCTCGCCGAGCAAGGCGCTTAGCGCCGCGCGCAACTTGCCGGGCTTCAGCGGCTTGTTGAGCAGCGGCACGCCCAGGCGGGCCAGCGCGCGGCGGCAATCGTCGCTGCGGTCGGCGGTGATCATCACCGCGGCGATCTCCGCGCCGTAGTCCTCGCGCAAGGCGCCCAGCAACTGGCAACCGGTAGCGCCGTGGTCCAGGTGGTAGTCGACCAGGATCGCATCCGGCGCGCGGCCATCGAGCGCCTTGCGCGCGCCTTCCAGGTCGGTGGCGGTAAGCACCTCGCAGCCCCACTGGCCGAGCAGCGCGGACATGCTGAAGAGAATCTCGGTCTCGTTGTCCACCACCAGCAGCCGCCGTCCCGGCAGCGGATCGCCGGCCGAAAGCCGCGCAGTCGCCTCGCCGGGCACTGGCCGCGCTGGCTTGCGGACCAGCGGCACCTCGATGGCGAACAGCGAGCCTCGGCCTGGAGTCGAATGCACCTCGATGCGGTAGCCGAGGATGCCGGCGATACGGTCGACGATGGCCAGCCCGAGTCCGACGCCACGGCGCTCGGAAGCGCGCCCGGCGTCCAGTTGGTTGAACTCGAGGAAGATCGCCTGCAACTGGTCGGCGGGGATGCCCCGGCCAGTGTCCCACACCTCCAGGCGTACCTTGCCGCCACGCCGGCGCGCCCCCAGCAGCACGCTGCCGCGCTCGGTGTAGCGGCAGGCGTTGCTGAGCAAGTTGCGCAGGATCCGCGACAGCAGGCGCGCGTCGGTGCGCACTGCCAGTCGTGGAATCCGCGCACGCAGGGCCAGGCCGGCGGCACGCGCGACTTCCTCGAACTCCGAGGCCAGCGGAGCGAGCAGTTCGTCGAGGGAAAAGTCGTCCAGGTCCGGACGGATCGCGCTCTGGTCGAGCCGGGCGATTTCCAGCAGGTCGGTGAGCAAGGTCTCGGCGCCTTCCAGGGCCAGTTGGGTGCGCTCCACCAGTTGCAGTTCGGCGGCCGGCAGGCCCCGCTCACGCAGGGTGTCGACCAGCAGCCGCGCCGCGTTGAGCGGTTGCAGCAGGTCGTGGCTGGCGGCGGCGAGGTACTTGTCCTTGCTGTGGTTGGCGGCTTCGGCGGCGTCGCGCGCCTGGCGCAACTGGCGGTTGAGTTCTTCCAGCTCGTGGGTGCGCTCGGCTACCCGCCGCTCCAGTTCCTCGTTCATGGTCTGCAGGCGCTGCTGGGCCTGGACCCGTTCGGTGATGTCGGCGACGAAACCTTCGACCAACTCTTCCTCGTCGTGCCTGAGCAGCAGGTTCATCAATACCTCGATGTGACTGCCGTCCCTGCGCCAGAGGCGCGTCTCGTAGCCGAACAGGCCGCCGCGCTCGCGCAGCAGCGCGCGGATCCGCCGCATCTCGGCCTCGCCGCCGACGAACAGTTGCCCGGCCATGTCCTCCAGCGACCAGAGCACCTGTTGCGGATCGTCGTAGCCGAGCATCTGCGCCAGCGCCGGATTGGCGGCGCGCAGCCCCTGGCCGAGGCTGGCCTGGAAGATGCCGTGCACCGCGTGCTCGAACAGCCATTTGTAGCGGTTGCGCTCGGCCTCCAGCTCCTCCAGGCGCGCCAGCAGCTCCGGGTAGTGGCTCTTGCGCGCGGAGTGGCTGCCCAGGCCGAGTAACCCGGCCAGGGCCTCCTGCTGCTGCTCAGAGGGCCTCGCCATAGACCACCTCGACATCGCGCTGGCTCGACTCGCGCGGGTTGGTAAGGATGCACGGGTCCTGCATCGCGTGGCGCGAGAGGAAAGGAATGTCGGAGCTGCCGACCCCGTGCAGGGCGAGGCTCTCGTGGAAACCCACGGCGTGCTTGAAGGCGATCAGGTGGTCCACCAGGCGCTGGCGGACCTGCCCCTGGGTCAGGCCGCGGCAATCGATGCCGAAGGTCTCGGCGATCACCTTGAAGCGTTCCGGCGCGGCGCTGTAGTTGAACGCCACCACGTGTTCGACCAGCGCCGCGTTGCACAGGCCGTGGGGCAGGTCGAGATAGCCGCCGAGGCTGTGCGACATGGCATGCACCGCGCCGAGGATGGCGTTGGAGAAGGCCAGCCCGGCCTGCATGCTCCCGAGCATGATCTTCTCGCGCAGGGCGATGTCGCCGGGGTTGGCGATCATCTGTACCAGATTGCCATCGATCAGGCGCATCGCTTCCAGCGCGTGGGGATCGGTCAGCGGCCCGTGGCCGGTGGAGACGAACGCCTCGATGGCGTGTACCAGTGCATCGATGCCGGTACAGGCGGAAAGGAAGGGATCCATGGTCAACGTGGTTTCCGGGTCGATCAGCGAGACGTCAGGCACAACCGCCTTGCTCACCACGGAGAACTTCATGCGCTCGTCCTGGTTGGAAATGATCACGAACTGCGAGACGTCCGCCGAAGTCCCGGCGGTGGTCGGGATCAGGATCAGCGGCGGACTCGGCACCCGCAGCCGGTCGACGCCTTCGAACTCGAGGATGCTGCGGCCATGGGCGGCGACGATGCCGATGCCCTTGGCGCAATCCATCGGGCTGCCGCCGCCCACCGCGACGATCACGTTGCAGCCCTCGCTGCGATAGAACTCGGCGCCGAGCATCACCTCGTCGACCCGGGGGTTGGGCGAAACGTCGGTATACAGGCAGTAGTCGATGCCCTGTCCCTCCAGGCTTGCCTGGATGTCGGCGACCCAGCCGGCGGCGAGCACGCCGGGGTCGGAGACCAGCAGGACCTTGCGCGCACCGAAGGTCTTCACGTAGTTGGCGACGCTGTGCCGGCAGCCGGCGCCGAAGATGATCTCGGGCGAGACGAATTTACGCAGTTGGCTGAGGTCGTGGCTCATCTGACAGACCATTCTTATTGTTATCGGACATTGCCGGCAGCCTACTGCATTCGTCGGTTATTGCAATGCGACCTTGGCGGGTCCTTTCAATCCTCCAGCAAGCCCAGGTAGAAGCGCCATTCCGCCAGCAGCGCATGGGCGCGATTGGCCGGCTGGCGGAAACCGTGGCGCTCCTGCGGATAGCGGTGGCACTCCACGCGCACGCCGCTGCGCCGCAGGCCGGCGACCATCGCCTCGGTCTGCTCCGGCACCACCACCGCGTCGAGCCCGCCCTGGAAGAACACCACCGGCGCGCGGATGCGCCCGGCCTGCAGCACCGGGCTACGCGCCAGGTAGCGACGGCGCTGGCGCTGCGGGTCGCCGATCAGCCAGTCGAGGTAGTCGCCTTCGAACTTGTGGGTGCAACGCGCCAGCGCCAACGGATCGCTGACCCCATAGAGACTGGCACCGCCGCGCAGGCCATCGAGGCAAGCCAGGGCGCGCAGCGCGCTGTAGCCTCCGGCGCTGGCGCCACGGACGAAGACCCGGGCGCGGTCGATCCGTCCCTCCGCGTCCAGCCGCGCCAGCGCGGCCTCGATATCGCGCAACTCCAGGCGCCCCCACTGGCCGCGCAAGCGCTGCCGATAGGCGCGGCCGTAGCCGCTGCTGCCCCGGTAGTTCAGCGCCGCCACGGCGAAACCGCGCTGGGTCCAGAATTGCAGGCCGGCATCGAACGCCGGCGAATGCATCGAGGTCGGTCCGCCATGCAGCCACACCAGCAGCGGCGCTGGTCGTCGGGGATCGACGCGGCGGCGGGCATTGCGCGGCGGATAGAAGAAACCGTGGCCGTTTTCGCCGTTGCCCAGGTCATAGACGAAGGCCTGCGGATGCGACAGGTCGTCCTCCGCCAGCGGTCGCTCGCCGCCACGCAGCACCTCGACGCGCAGGTCGTCGCGGTGGATCGCCAGCAGCGCCGGCAGGCGTCCGGCCGCCGCCGCGATGCAGTAGAACGCCCGGGCGTCCGCGGCCAGTCCGGCGAACCGGTTCCAGTCCGCGGCCAGGCGCCGCTCGCTGCCGTCCGCTTCGCGCAGGAACAGTTGCCCGCCGCCGACCTCGACGCGACTGAGCAGCAGCCTTCCCTCTCCCAGCGGCAGGTAGCTGCAAGCGCCCAGTTGCCAGGGCGCGCCAGCGTGGTCGGCATCGGCGAAGCGACCGGCCAACGCGACCTCGGCGCAGGGACGCCACCAGCCGTCGCGGTCGCTCAGCCAGTGAAGGCGGCCGGCGGGATCGAAGCGTGGTTGCTGGATCGACTCGCCGCCTCCGGCTCCGGCCAGGCAGCGCGTACGCCCATTCTCCGCCAGGCCCAGGCGGGTCTCGGTCCAGGGCTGGTGCGGACGGTCCCATTCGATCCAGGCCAGCCGCCGCCCCTGGCCGGCGGCACGCGGCGCGGCGTAGAAATCGGCGCCCTCGACCAGCACCCGGCGCGCGCCATCGGCGTCCAGGCGCACGATGCGATGCACGACCCCGGTCGGCCCATGGCTCTCTTCCACCGCCAGCAGGGCATCCCAGGCATCGACGTAGGCGAGGTCGCCGTAGCGACACTGCGCCCCGCCGCCCAGCACTTGGGCTGCACCGCCCGCTCGCCAGCGGCGTACCTGCTGGTCGGTTTCGTCGACCCAGGCCAGCCCGTCGAGCGTCACGCAGCAGGCGCCGCCGCCGTACTCGTAGACCCGGCTGCGCACCGAGCCGTCCGGCGCGGTGGGCTCCTCCAGCACGCCGTCGCGCCACAGGTACAGGCGCGAGCGCGCGCTGGCCGGATCGAATTCCACCCAGGCCAGCCCGCCATGGGCCGCCTTCAGCTCGCTGAAATCGCGCCCGGCGGCCACCGCGCGCGCGGCGCTCCAGTCGCTCGGCCAGTCACCGTAGTCGACCATTGCCTCAGGCCTTGCAGATCAGGCGTGACGCGCGCTGGTTGCGCCAGGTCAGCGCGTCCAGGCCAAGCGGCGCCTCCTCGGCCTGGCGACGGGCCGCGAGGATCAGGTCGTGCCGTGCCGACTTGGCGCAGACCGGGTCGGTGGCGTCGGCATCGCCGGTGAGGAGGAACGCCTGGCAGCGGCAGCCGCCGTGGTCCCTCTCCTTCTCCTCGCAGGAACGGCAGGGTTCGGGCATCCAGGCGTCGCCGCGGTAACGGTTGAAGCCGAACGATTCGTACCAGATGTGGCGCAGGCTGTGCTCGCGCACGTTGGGAAACTGCACCGGCAATTGCCGCGCGCTGTGACACGGCAGCGCGGTGCCGTCGGGGGTGATGTCGAGGAATACGCTGGCCCAGCCGCCCATGCAGGCCTTCGGCCGTTCCTCGTAGTAGTCGGGGGTGACGAAGATCAGCTTGCACGGATTGCCTTCGGCGGCCAGCCGCTGGCGGTATTCGGCGGTGATCCGCTCGGCGCGCTCCAGTTGGGCGCGGGTCGGCAGCAGCCCGGCACGGTTCAGCGCGGCCCAGCCGTAGAACTGGCAAGTGGCGAGTTCGACGTAATCGGCTTCCAGCTCGATGCACAGCTGGATGATCCGCTCGATGTTGTCGATGTTGTGCCGGTGGGTGACGAAGTTGAGCACCATCGGATAGCCGTGCGCCTTCACCGCGCGGGCCATCGCCAGTTTCTGGGCGAAGGCCTTGCGTGAGCCGGCGAGCAGGTTGTTCACTTCTTCGTCAGCGGCCTGGAAGCTGATCTGCACGTGGTCCAGCCCGGCCTCGGCGAAGCGCGCCAGGCGTGCCTCGTCGAGGCCGATGCCGGAGGTGATCAGGTTGGTGTAGAAGCCCAGGCCGCGCCCTGCCTCGATCAGTTCGGCGAGGTCCTGGCGCAGCAGCGGCTCGCCGCCGGAGAAACCGAGCTGTGCGGCGCCCAGCTCGCGAGCCTGGCGGAACACCTCGATCCATTCCGCGGTACTCAGCTCGGCGCCCTCGCGGGCGAATTCCAGCGGGTTCGAGCAGTACGGGCACTGCAACGGACAGCGATAGGTCAGCTCGGCCAGCAGCCAGAGCGGCGGCCCCACGCTTTCACTGCAGCTCGATCCAGAATTGCGCATGGGCCACCTCGAGGAACGCC
The DNA here is from genome assembly GCF_001813645.1 of Pseudomonas sp. HMSC063H08. Classification (NCBI taxonomy): domain Bacteria; kingdom Pseudomonadati; phylum Pseudomonadota; class Gammaproteobacteria; order Pseudomonadales; family Pseudomonadaceae; genus Pseudomonas; species Pseudomonas sp. HMSC063H08. Next base: position 2,437 of record NZ_KV813615.1, on the reverse strand, counting down.
AGGATGTCTTCGTCTATGCCGGGGACTTCGGGGAAACGCTCGCGCAGCGCCGCGACGATGGCCGCCACGTCGCGGCGGCCATCGACCAGCTTGAGGATTTCCCCGGCGCTGTCGTTGAGCTTGACCATGCCTTCGGGGTAGAGCAGCACATGGCAGTCCTGGGCCGGTTCGAACTGGAAGCGGAAGCCCCGGCGCAGCATCGGCACGCTGTCGAGCGACGGCAGGCTCATGATGCCAGCCCCCGATGCCAGACCCGCTCGCGGGTCACCGTGTGGTACGGCGGGCGTTCGAGTTCGTAGGCCATGCTCATCGCGTCGAGCATGCTCCACAACACGTCCAGCTTGAATTGCAGGATATCCAGCATGCGTTCCTGTGCCTCGCGGGTCCGATAGTGCTCCAGGGTGATCCGCAGGCCGTGCTCGACGTCGCGCCGGGCCTGGGCCAGGCGACTGCGGAAATACTCGTAGCCGGCCGCCTCGATCCACGGATAGTGGCGCGGCCAGCTGTCCAGCCGCGACTGGTGGATCTGCGGGGCGAAGAGTTCGGTCAGCGAACTGCTCGCCGCCTCCTGCCAACTGGCGCGACGGGCGAAGTTGACGTAGGCGTCGACGGCGAAGCGCACGCCGGGCAGCACCCGCTCCTCGGAGAGCACCTGCTCGCGCTCCAGGCCCACCGCTTCCGCCAGACGCAGCCAGGCCTCGATGCCGCCCGCCTCGCCGGGGGCGCCGTCGTGGTCGAGGATACGCTGGATCCACTCGCGGCGGACCTCGCGGTCGGGACAGTTGGCCAGGATCGCCGCGTCCTTCAGCGGGATGTTGACCTGGTAGTAGAAACGGTTCGCCACCCAGCCCTGGATCTGTTCGCGACTGGCACGGCCCTCGTACATCGCGACATGGAACGGATGGTGGATATGGTAGTAGCGTCCCTTGTCGCGCAGCGCCCGTTCGAATTCGGCGCGATCCATGGCGGCACGGCTCATGTTGGCCCCCTACAGCTGGATGTGCATGCCATCCCAGGCCACTTCGATGCCACTGGCATCCAGCTCGGCGCGTTCGGCCGAAGCGGTGTCGAGGATGGGATTGGTGTTGTTGATGTGGATGAGCACCTTGCGCGCGGCCGGCACCTTCGCCAGCACCTCGAGCATGCCGCCCGGCCCGCTCTGCGCCAGGTGCCCCATCTGCCGGCCGAGCTTGTCGCCGACCTCGCAGACCAGCATCTCGTCGTCGCGCCAGAGCGTACCGTCCACCAGCAGGCAGTCGGCGCGGCGCATCCATTCGAGCAGCGCCTCGTCCACCTCGCCGAGGCCCGGTGCATAGAACAGCGCACCGGCGCTATCGAGGTCCTCGACGAACAGGCCGATGTTGTCGCCCGGATGCGGATCGCCGCGATGCGGGGAATACGGCGGCGCGCTACTGCGCAGGGGGATCGCGGTGAAGCGCAGGCGCGGACAGGCCGGGATGGCGAAAGGCTCGCCATCGAGGGCGATCGGCCGGTGGCGCAGGCCGCCGTTCCAGTGGGAAAGCATGGGGAACAGCGGGAAGCCTTCGCTGAGATCCTGGTGGACCATCTGCGTGCACCAGACTTCGTGCGGGCAGCCTTCGCGCAGGCTGAGCAGGCCGGTGGTGTGGTCGATCTGGCTGTCGAGCAGGACGATCGCGCCGATCGCCGTATCGCGCGGCCGACGCGCCGGCTGGAGGGCCGGGAAGGCGGCGATCTGGGCACGGATGTCGGGCGAGGCGTTGCAGAGGATCCAGCGCTCGCCGTCGTCGGACAGGGCGATGGAGGATTGCGTGCGTGGCTGGGCCGCTACGCTGCCGTCGCGGACCCCGCGACAGTTGCGGCAGTTGCAGTTCCACTGGGGGAAGCCGCCGCCGGCGGCCGAACCGAGAATACGGATGTGCATGGGTCTGCCCCGCGGGCTGGAGGGAGGCCCCGGAAGACCGGGGCCGAATGGATCAGCGGTTGGCGAAGTAGAGGGTCACTTCGAAACCGAGACGCAGGTCGGTGAAGCTGGGCTTGGTCCACATGGGGTCGATCCTCTCTGGTGGGGCCGGGCGATTCCGGCAGGTCGAGTTAAACATCAGCGGGGCTCGCTCCGAATGAGACTTTCGAAGGAGTTTTCCCCCTGATTTGGTAGGGACTGCCTGTTCCGCCCAAGGTTCGCCGGGAGATCGCCGTTGCGCCCGCCTGGTTCGCCCTGGTGCAGGGCAGAAGCCTAGTCCATGCCGGGGCGGCGGCGAGGCGAAAAAAAAGACGCGGCCAGGGCCGCGTCGCGCCAGAACCCGCCATGGGGAAAGCCGCGTCGGGACGCGGGACGAGCGCACCCGCAGGTGCCTTGGCGGAAAGGCCGCGGGTCGGAGCGATCCGCGGCGGCTGAGGACCGCTCAGAAGAAGCCCAGCGGGTCGATGTCGTAGCTCACCAGCAGGTTCTTGGTCT
>NZ_KV813614.1:0-267 GCF_001813645.1 Pseudomonas sp. HMSC063H08 | reverse complement strand
AGGCCGCGGCCGCGCGTCACCAGATACACGGTAGTGGTGTCGGAGGCGTCGCCCCGGGGCCCCAAGTACGGGTGCTGGAAGGTCGCGGCGACGAAATTGCCCATCAGGTCCCTGGGATCCAGGGCCAGGTGCTGGGCGCTGGCGTTCTGCAGCTTCACCGCCGTGACGTAGTAGTCGTCCAGCCGCCAGGCGCCCAAGGCGGTAGCCGTGATGGGTAGGCTGGGGAGCAGGGTGGTCAGGTCGAGCTGTCGCTTGACGCGCACCTGA
>NZ_KV813613.1:6560-7321 GCF_001813645.1 Pseudomonas sp. HMSC063H08 | reverse complement strand
AGGTAACGCCGCAGCGCGCCGAGTCGCGCGAAGACCGGTCGGTCCTCGAGGCGCAGCATCTCGTACTGCTGGCGTTCCTCGCTGGAGAGAGCCACCTTCAGCAACTGCCGCTGCTTGCCCTTGAGGCTGGGCAGCACATCTTTGCGCCTGCGCAGCATCCAGTCACCCAGCTCCGCCCGCAGACTCTGGCGGAACTCCGGGTTGCCGGCGAAACGGTCGCAGAACTCTTTCAGCGGCAGTTGGCCGATGGGGTGGCCTGAGAGGCGCAGCAGGGTGTGCAGCTCGGTCTCGCGGTTGAGCACCGGCGTGCCGGTAAGCAGGTAGCGGTTCGGCACTTGGGCGGCAATGTCGAAACCGTGCCGCGTGCATTGCGCCGTCGGTTCCTTCATCCGCTGCGCCTCGTCGATGACCATCACGGCGAAGCGCGAAGCGTTGGCGACGAGAGGGCTCAACTGCTCGTAGTTGACGAGTATCCACTGCGCCTCTGGGGTGTCCTGCTGGATGGCCACGGTGGCCGAGGGATAGACCTCCTGGATCTCCCGCTGCCAATTGATCAGCAGGGTGGCCAGGGTGATGACCAGAATTGGTCTGCCCGCCGCGCGGATCGAAGCGGCGATGACCGCCTGGCGGGTCTTGCCCAGTCCCATGTCGTCGGCCAGTAAGGCGCTGGTCCTCTGCAGCAGATGAGCGATGCCGTCAGGCTGGTGGGCCAGTAGTGAGTAGCCCTGGAGCGCCGCCTCGATATCAGCCGAGCTGTACTC
>NZ_KV813613.1:4367-6460 GCF_001813645.1 Pseudomonas sp. HMSC063H08 | reverse complement strand
ACCGCCGATGCTCATGCTGGGCAGCTCGGTCGACGGCGCGAAGCTGCCGTCGCTGAGCAGCTCCTGGACAGTATCCAGAATCTCGAATTGTTCCTCGGCGAGGCCAAGCTCCAGAATCAGGTTGCTTCGGAGCAGCTCGGGAGTGGTGTCGATGCGCCAGGAGCTCGATGGGCGCAGGAATACCCCGCGCATCCGCCGAGCCACCGCCACCACACCAGGATGGAACTCGCCTGACAGTAGGACGCCTCCCTCGGCCAGGGGCGCGATGCGCAGCAGCATCCCCCAGGTGAAGACCTGTCGGTCAAGCGAGGCCTGCGCGGATTCGACCAAGGAGCTGAACTCCCGCCAGGACTGGGAGTGAAGGCCTCCAGCGAGCTCGGCGAGACGGTTGTACAGAGTGTCCAGTTCAGGCAGCAGCTTGCCCTTGGGGACCCGCCAGTAGCGGTGCAACGGATGCTCCCGGGCGCTGATGAAGAAGCCGGATAGCTCCAGCAGCGCGCGGTTGCTGCCTGCGATATAGGGGATCTTCAAGCCGAAGTCGTAGCCGTCGAAGATCGCCCGCTGCAGAAGCGTCGAACGTGTCGCGGAGGTACGGTTGATCAGGCGTGGACGGTTCATCGGTCTTCCAACCGAGTGAGCAGCCACTTCGCCGTGGCTTCGGCGAGGCCCGCCTTCCAGCGACCATCGGCGAAGCGCGTCATGTGGACGGTCATGTCGGGCCAGTTCAGGTTCGTCGCTATGGCTCCCGAGCGAATCCGTTCCATGAACCAGCGGTATGCCTGGCCGGCAGGCGAGTCTGTCGGCACGGGGGCATTATCGAATTCGCGCAGTTGCACCGTGGAAAGGTGCTTGGGATTCCAGGGCCTACCTATAGGCTCGCCATGCTCACGCCTGAGCTCCAATTCGGCAGAGGCCAGCGGACGACCAGCCTCACGTACTGAGAGCAGTCGGCAGTCTCCTCGGTAGGCGGCCTGGTCGTAGCTATCGATGCAATGTGCCAGAGCGATATGTTCGGCATAGAGGTCGGCAGGACAGCGGAGCTCGACGATCTGCAGGCCATTAGGGCAATCGATAAGGCCGACAGACAGCATTCCCTCCCAGGTGGTGTACTCGTCGGTGTCGATCAGATCGGGCAGGCTGCTCTGCACTGCGGTACGCAGCTCCCTCTGGACCTGGTGGTAGTCGTCCACCAGGTTGCCAGCCTGTCGGCAGGTACAATGACCCAGATACGCTTTCAGGGCGCTGCGCGCCTGCCAAACAACCTGTGAGTTCCCCTGGTCGAGGGCGGAATAGAACTCCTTGATGTCGCTCAGCCGTGCAGTGATTGCAAGCCATGCCGGATCCTGCCAATCAGACGGGCAGCCGTTGAAGAGACGGTTGTAGTCGGGCTTGGCATTGTGAATTTGCCAGGGGATCGCATTATAGGCGGCATAGAATGCTGTCCATTGAGCGCGAGTGATCGGCCGCCGGTTACCTAGCGATGCAGCCAGTAGGAGAGCATGCCAACCCGAATATCGGCCTTCCCGTTTGCGATGGAAGAGAGCTCCTCCCGCACGGCCGGGACTGACGTGACTAAGAAATCGAATCGAGGCCCGTGGCGCCTGAAATAGCCAGGCGAAAAAGTTGATGACCGAAATCCCTTCGTCCGCGACCTGCCCCAGAATACGGCCCATATCGAGGTACAAGTCGCATGGCATGGCGGCGGCCTGCGGTCGTTCACTGTCGAGCAGGGAAAAGGGGCAAGGAAGGTAATGGCGGATGCTCTCGCCGTTGTCATTGGTCGTCGTGTAGGGCCAGACTCCCTCCTCGCAATCCACCAGTAGTGGCGTCAAGACCGGCTGAGCCTTCAACATTTGTAGCCGGCGCACCTGGTCGCCTTGAGCGAGCCAGTTGTAGAGCTGGGGCGAGAGGCACCGAACCGAGCGGATAGCGAACAGCAGGTCTTGGTCCAGGACCTGCCTGAAGGTTCGCAAGACCGCTCCGATCTGCTTCAAGTAGAACTGGTGCCTTGGCGCGTAGTAGCGCTTGTTCCTGTGGCTCGGATACACGAGGCGATGTTGAAGTCCGAGATCGTCCCTGGCCATCTGTGTGGC
>NZ_KV813613.1:0-4267 GCF_001813645.1 Pseudomonas sp. HMSC063H08 | reverse complement strand
ACGGCGTGCTTGCCGGGATACGATGGGCAGGCTTGCACTCCCACGCACCGATCAGTTGACCGTCGAATACCTGGAGCAGCGGCCCTGCACGCATGATGGTATAACGCACACCGTTGTCAGCCGCGACGGTGATGCACCAGCACCTGCTCGTAGAGGTGCTGCGCAGGTAGTGACGGATGAACTTGGTTCGAGCTGTCCCTGCGAGGGAGAAATGCGTTGCCCAGGTGTTGGCAACGGCGAGCTGCCGCTCGCTGTAGCGGGCCAGGGATGGATCCTGTAGCGGCCTGCTAGGGGGGGCGTTGTCGAGTGGTGCCACGCGCATGCTCCTGTGTAAGCGAGCAGCACTGTGGCTGGTCGGTGTGCTACGGATCGATGGGAAATGTTCAGTTCAGAGGGGGGGATTTCTCACCTCTACGGGGCTTGGAGCATTAAGTACGTGCTCAGTGAAATCACCAAGAACAGAAGGGCGAATATGCCGAAAACTGTGCCTTTCATCGCTCTGGCCTCAAAGAGAACCCCCGACAAGCCTGGGTGCGGGGGCAGGCTTGTCGGAGGTGAGGAACACGCCGCGTATAAACAGCGTGTATGAGTGAGGGTAGCTGGCTGACATAATGGTGCAAGGCTGATGGCGAAATAGCACTGCACTTGACTATCCGTTTGCATTCGTTCTGACCACCGACTGCATCGGATTTGGCCAGAACGGTTTGAAACCATTATCGGCAGCAACCGGCCAGGAGTGGACGTTGGTCGAACTAGGTGTCATCCAGTTGGTGATGAGGAAAGCGTTCTAATCAGGAAGCTCCTGAGACTGGCCACTGCCTTGGAGCCCTGCGATGCCTTGCTGCGATAGACGGCAACGTCCATGGACTCCAGCGGTCCCAGATCGTGTTCCCGCCCCAGAATCTGAAGGTGGGTCGGCACGGTGCAGCGTGTCAGTACTGCCACCGCGATGCCGCTCTCAACGGCAGCGATCTGCCCCGCCAGACTCGAACTGTTGTAAACGACTTTGTATCGACGGCCTTGCCGGGCCAGAGAATCCACGGCGCATCGACGTGCGAGGCTGGCCGACTCGTAGACCGCAATGGGCAATGGATCGCGTCGCCACAGATCGAACTGCGCGGAACCCACCCAGACCATGGGCTCCTGGAAAAGGAAAGCGCCCCGCCGTGGGTTGTCGCGCGAAACCAATGCCAGATCCAGGTCGCCACTCATCACGCGGGGGATAAGCGCGGTCGATTGTTCGCAGCTCAACTCGATCTCGACGCCACCGTGCCGTGGTGCAAAACGTTTCAAGACCGGCGTGAGGTAGTGCGCCGCATAGTCCTCCGCGACACCCAGGCGAATTTTCCCGGTAAGCTCCTCGCCCCAGAAGGCAGCCTGGGTCTCGGCGTGCAACGCTAGCATCCGTCGGGCGTAGCCCAGCAGCGTCTGCCCGTCCTCAGTCAATTCAAGATGCCGTGGCCCCCGGCTCAGCACCTGGCGACCGAGCGCCGCCTCCAGCTTCTTGAGCTGCATGCTCACAGCGGATTGCGACCGGTGCACCTCAGTGGCGGCGCTGGACAGAGAGCCCGTATCAACCGCCGCAACGAAGCACTTCAGCCAATCGATCTGTAGATCCCGAGGCGACATCTGCATAGCTCATGCATTCGATAAACGAATAGATGATTGCTAGATTATGCGCTTTTCGTCCAGCCAAAGTCTTTGCATGATCCACTGGCGCGCCGCCGGCGGAATTAATCCTGGAGATTTCATGCACTTCGATACCTGGATGTTCTATCTGCTGACGTGCTGTGGCATCTCGGTCGTCCCCGGCCCCAACGCGCTGCTCGTTCTCACCCACGGCGCGCTTCATGGCAACCGCAAGACGCTTTTCACGATTACCGGTGGCGTCATCGGCTTCATCGCCATGATCGCGCTGTGTGTGCTCGGCCTGGGCGCACTGCTGAAGGCATCGATGCTCTGGCTGACCGTTCTGAAGGTTGTCGGTGGGCTCTATCTCATCTGGCTTGGCGTCAACATCTGGCGTTCGGAGCCAGTGACCCTCTCCCTGGGCGATCTTTCCAACTCGAGCCGGTGGTCGCTATTTCGTCAGGGGCTGCTGTCCGCCATTTCCAACCCCAAAGCGCTGCTGCTGTTCACCGCATTCATCACGCCCTTTATCGATTCGCAGCAGAATCTTCTGCTCCAGACGATAGTCATGGCACTGACCTATGCAGTGGTGGAGTTCGCGGTGGAGTTCGGTGTAGCCAGCGCCGCCAATCGCGTGCGCCCCTGGTTGGCACGAGCGGGGCGGCGTTTCAATCGAGTGTGTGGTGGATTCTTTGTGGCCTTTGGTGCGCTACTGCCTATTCGCTAGGCAAGCAACCGTCCGCTTTGCGTCGTTCTCTGCTGGTCAGATCCGATGCAAATGCTTGGTCAAGTCGAATGCAATCAGGCGGTCAAGTAAGCGCAATTGCGCAACTGATCAGTAACTCAGCCCGAAATAAGCAATTTCAGTCGTGTTTTCCAATCCCGTGATTGCCCTTCAGACGGCTTTCCCCGCATGAGGTTGATTAGTTGCTCCCGCGCCTGGGCTTCGTTCAGAGAGATTTCCAACTGGGTCTTGAGGTTCAACCAGTTCAATGTGGTCTGGTAAGTATCCATCTTCCAGCCAGCAGTATCTTCCCGACCCAACTGCACGCGCTCCGGATGAATTTGCACAGGCAGACCCTGTAGCAGAATCTGTTGCCGAAGTTGCCCGTACAGGCGGTAGAAGCTGTCGTTGATCTGGTAGTGGTTGAGCGTCACGTCGTGGAGCTGGCTCTTCTGTTGCTCGGCCAGGAAGAATCGAGCAATACAGGTACGGTGGTTCCCGTCGGAGCCGACGTAGAAGCTCAAGCCATCGAGCGTGTTGTAGTGGATCGCGGGCCTGCGCTCCGTTGGCTGCAGGTAGTAGCTCGGGTTGTCCAGCAAGGTCTGCAGGTTTCGCTGCATTCGCTTGCCGCCAGTGAGGAAGTCGAGCCAGGACTTTCCTTGGTAATCCCAATGGTCTGTACCCACGACGCGGAACACATTGATCGATCCCGTCTCGGTTCAGTAGTGGCTTTGAAGGAAGGCGTGCTTTTCCTGGGGGTAGGCTTCCTCCCATGACAGCAGGACCTCAGAGGCCCAAGCTGGCGGTTGCTCGACTTGCCTGCGCACAAAGTCGAAATTGAGGTTCCTGTCGGTGCTGGTTTGCATGTTCATGTATTACCTATAGCCCGCGCGGGTTGTCGAAGTCAGGTTGGCCGTTCTTGGTGGGGTAGCTGACCTTGCACCCTGTGGTGCGAAAGCCGCTGCAACCCCAGAAGTCGAAGCCGCCCTTGCCGGCTTTCTTGCGGTGGGCCAGGGGCAGACCGCACTTGCCGCAAAGGAAGTCGCTGGTCGGTGCCGAGGAGATACTGGCGGTGGAGCTTGCGCGTGGTTCGTCCTGTGCGCTGGGGAGCGCGCGGAGTGTCTGCAGCTCTGTCTGTAGTAGCTGGTAGAACTGCTGGACCACGTTCATGTAGGTGTCCTCGCTGTTGGCGATCCGGTCCAAGGCGACCTCGAGGTTGCGGGTGAAGTCGAGGCTGAGGAAGCTGAAGTTGTGCTCGAGGAGCGCGATGGTGGCCTCTCCCAGCTCGCCGGGGATCAGGCTTCGCCCCTTCATCTGCACCTGGCCCTTGTCGATGATGTTCTTCACGATAGAGGCGTAGGATGATGGCCGACCAATCCCGCGGCGCTTCATCTCGCCCACCAGACTGGCGTCGGTGAATCGCTTGGGAGGGGTGGTTTTCTTCTCCAGGACCTCGCCGCTGTAGACCTTGACTATCTGGCCTGGCTCCAGTGCCGGAATGGGGTTTGAAGGCGTTTCGTTCTTCTGCTCCTCGGCGTCATCGCCTTGCAGCAGTTTTCTCCAGCCAGGCACGTTCAACAGCTTCCCTTTGGCGCCGAAGCGCAGCGGCTTCTTGTCGGGGCCGACGCCCAGGAGGGTGATGGTTCTCACTGCGTACACGGCAGCTTCGATCTGGCTGGCAAGCGCGCGGACTCGAATGAGCTGGTACAGCGCCTGCTCATCAGCAGTTTCACCGGCGGAAGCGGCCATCCAGTCGGTAGGGGTGATGGCGGGGTGGCCTTCCTGGGCGTCTTGGTCCGCTTTGAACATCCGCTGTTGCTCAACACACTTCAGCCCCAAGGCTTTGGCGACAGCACGGATATCCGGCATCGAGTCCTTCGAGATATTGGGGTTGTCCGTCCGGTGGTAGGTGAT
>NZ_KV813612.1:0-364 GCF_001813645.1 Pseudomonas sp. HMSC063H08 | reverse complement strand
CTGGCAGTGGTCGGTACGCTGCTCAGCCTCTTCGCCCTGAACCACTTCGGTGGCATCCAGGGCCTGGAGGCCTGGCGGCAAAGCAACTACTGGAGTTTGTTCGCCTGGCGGGCGCTGCTGTACTGCGCCCTGGCCATCGCCTGGTTCCGGCTCAAGCAGCGCAAGGAACTGAGCGCGCATGAGCGGCAGCGCATTCGGCGGATCGAGATCCTGGTGCTGTTGCTGGTCCTGCTCATCGAATTCAGCAAAGCCTACTTCCGCACGGGAGGCGCAGCATGACCTTCATGACCAATGACTACCTGGAGTATTACCTCACCCTCCTCGGTTGGATCATCAACAACGGGATCTGGAACATGATCTCGGA
>NZ_KV813611.1:0-341 GCF_001813645.1 Pseudomonas sp. HMSC063H08 | reverse complement strand
ACGGCTTGCTCGGATCGGTCGGCGGGCTGTCGGTGCGGTTCTCCGGGGTAGAGAAGGCAATACCGCCGGCGACCAGGGTCAGCAGCGACTCGCTGTGCACCTTGAAGCCGGACAGGCCGCCGGAAATGGAGATGCCGCTGGCGTTCCAGAATCGCGTGTGCTTGCGCACCAGGTCGGCGTAGGCCGGCTCGATGTGCACCTTGATCTCGATGGTCCTCTGGTCATCGCCCAGCTGGAAGCTCTTCACCTGGCCGACCTGGATCTGCCGGTAGAACACCGGGCTGCCCTGCTCCAGGGAGCCCAGGCGATCGGCCTTGAGGGTCAGGTGCAGGCCGGGCAGC
>NZ_KV813610.1:0-464 GCF_001813645.1 Pseudomonas sp. HMSC063H08 | reverse complement strand
ATGGGCGTGTCGCTGATCGGGTCCGACAACTGCTCCAGAACCTTGGGCGGCGCGGTAAAACCAGGGGCAAGTAGCCGGTCTTTCAGATCTTGCGGGTTGATCTTGGCCATACTCATGCCTCCGCCACCTGAGGCGTGTTCGCCGCCGCCAGCTCAGCCTGCAGGCGCTGGTTCTTGGCGAAGAGTTCGTCGACCATTCGGTTTGCTCGCGCGAGTTCTTCTTCGAGCGCGTTGCTGCGCTCCAGTCGGTAGACGATCTCGCTGTTGGCCGAACGGTGGTTATCCGCGGCTTTTTGCTTTAGCTGATCGCGCAAGCCCAAGGGCATACGGACAACGAACTTATCTTCGGTTTCTCGGGCCATGGTCATTCTCCAATTTGGGCCTTGCGCCGCTTGAGCTGGTCGCGGAGTTGAGTGGGGAGGCTGCTGATCTGCAGCGTGTCGCGCTCCTCGTCGTACTCGATCC
>NZ_KV813609.1:714-1025 GCF_001813645.1 Pseudomonas sp. HMSC063H08 | reverse complement strand
GCGCAGGGTTGATCCCGTCTCGGCTGACCAGGCCTGTGCCAGCGGCCGGCTCGGTTCCGTCGGCGTGAGCACCTTGACCGGTGGGGCGGAAGGCACGGTGGGTGGAGTGGGCGGCGTGGACTTCACGGCGGAGGCCGCAGGCTTGGTCGGTGCCGAAGCCGCGGGAGGAGAAGAGGGGTGGCCATCCTTGGCCGGTGCGGCTGGGGGGAGCACAGTGGTGGATTCAGGCTTCTTGGCCGGAGCGTGGCTGGTTGTGATCGGCACCGAGGCGACCACGATGGGCGACTCCAGCGTGCTGACTTTCTCCGTGG
>NZ_KV813609.1:0-614 GCF_001813645.1 Pseudomonas sp. HMSC063H08 | reverse complement strand
TAACCCGAGCGGCTCATCACGTACTGCATGGCGTCCTTGACGCTCGGGTTCATGCTCGACGGGATGGTTACGTCGATGATCTGGGCCATCAGGTCGCGTTGACCGGCATCAGGCTGGGTGCTGACCAGGGTGTAGCGCCCGTAGCGCACGACGGGCTCTTTCTCCGGCTGCACGCCGTTTGGATACAGGTCCGGGGAGAGCAGGTCTGGATTGCGGCTGCTGTCGAAGGCGGGCCTGGCCGGCTCAGCCTTGTGGGTCGTGCAGCTGGCGAGCAGCAGGCACAGCGTGAGAGTGGTCAACTGCCTGGTCATTGAGGCCCCCTTTGATGATGGGGCACACAGTGGCAGGCCATCCGCCATGCTTCAGCAGGAAATACTCGGCGGAGGATCAGGGCTTTTTTATCCAGTTAGGCTTGCGGCTAAAAGCGCGCGGTTTCCGTCGACCTGCTCGGGCTCGATGAGGTCCTGGGCAACCTGGCGTTTCGCGTTGAGCAGTTGCCACAGTTGCTCGTCGATCGTGGCCTCGACCAGTGGGATTTTCACCACGACCATGCGGAGCTGGCCGTTTCGGTACGCGCGGTCTTCGGCTTGTTCCTGCTGACCGGGAGTCCAGGG
>NZ_KV813608.1:0-355 GCF_001813645.1 Pseudomonas sp. HMSC063H08 | reverse complement strand
TCAGGTCGAGCTGTCGCTTGACGCGCACCTGACCGACTCCATCCACCGGTTCCACCGTGCGAAGTGGGGCATAGAGCATCTGCGCCGCATAGCGCGTCAGAACCACGGGGACGGGCGTTTCGCGCGGCACGGCCTTCGGTGCTTCTGCCTGCGCGGTCTGTTTCGCTGCTGCCGATGGCTGGGCTTCCCGGGGCTGGCCATAGTGCGGAGCCACGGGCTCGCCGGCGACGATCCTGACCGGCTCGCGCGGCTGTTGATCGGCCGCTGCCTCGGAGGCGGCGATATCGATGAGCATCTGCTCGCCATTGGTCGCGTCCTGCAGGCGCAGGCGCGCTGGAGGAATCGGCTCGTTGGC
>NZ_KV813607.1:0-302 GCF_001813645.1 Pseudomonas sp. HMSC063H08 | reverse complement strand
AGGTTCGCCTGCTCGGAGGCGCTCGCTGCGAAAGCTCCCTGTGCGACCAGCGCACTGCAGGCCAAGACGGCCAGGCAGCTTCGGCGAAGGGATTGATGTGGAGTGTTCACGGCGAATCTCTTGCAGATCAGGGTGCGATCAGCTTGCCGATCGCCCTGATTCCATTCCGCAAGAAATACTCGGCGCGGGTCCGGGGTATTTTTTTATGAGGTTGCGCGCTTGAAAAACAGTAGGTAGCTGACGGGCAGAGCGACGCCCCAAGCCCAGCCTTGGGCGTTTTGATTGCCGATCTCGGTTACGCC
>NZ_KV813606.1:0-293 GCF_001813645.1 Pseudomonas sp. HMSC063H08 | reverse complement strand
CAGACCAGCGGGGACTCCAAAGCCCAGTTCCCTAGCTACGACATCCAGCTGTTCGACCAGAAGGTACGCCTGCGCAGCGGTGAGACCTTGGTGCTCTCCGGCTTCGACCAGACCACCGAGGACACCAACAAGGTCGGCACCGGCGACGCCGGATTCTTCGGCCTTGGCGGCGGGCTGACCCGCAATACCAAACGCGAGGTCATCGTGGTGCTGATCACCCCCGTCGTGCTGGGCTGAACCATGGAGAAGCCTGACATCGGTAGCCGTGGACCAGACGTCTCGATCCTGAGCTA
>NZ_KV813605.1:343-1087 GCF_001813645.1 Pseudomonas sp. HMSC063H08 | reverse complement strand
CTCCGCAGCGATGTCGCCCTGACGCTTCACACCTATCACGCCGCCCGCATCTGGACAGGCCGGCAGAAGTCGGATGCCAAGCACAGCATCCTCGGCCTCTCCGGCTTCTGCGCCTACGTGAATCGCATGCACCGCGGGGCAGCACAGGACGATCCGTACTCCGACTGGTGGCTGGTTCAGATCGAAGAGAAAGTCGAGAGCTGCCAAGCCGCGCTCAAGGCCATCGACCAGCGACTGGATGACGTCATGGCCAAGCTGCCCGCGACCCTCGATATCTCCGAGAACCTGTCAGTCACACCGGTCAAGGTCCCATTGTTCATCTCCAACCCTCTCGGCTTCAAGGCGGTCTATCTCCTGACCAACTACGACGAACTCGCCCGTCGAATCCTGCTGGCCCAGCACGTCGGGCTGGTCGGTCGCCGCGACATGGAGGTCTGGCTCGACGAAGGCGCGTCGGTGCTGCGCAGCCTCTTTGGTCTGGCCCAGAGCTACCAGTTCTCGGGCGCCACTCGCGACGACTTCGCCGCGAACAACGCTCGCGCCGAAGTCGCGCGGAAGATGTACGAGAAGTTCGGCGAGATCCCGCAGGACATCCTGGAGGGCACCCGACGCTCGAACTTCGCTCCGCCGATCACTCGGGGCCGCTCTGACGGTGATGCCGATGATGACGCTGACCGTGTTGAGCTTGAGGACTGATCGGAATGCGGCAGCTCGATAAGGACCAGCAAGGCGCTCTGCAACAAA
>NZ_KV813605.1:0-243 GCF_001813645.1 Pseudomonas sp. HMSC063H08 | reverse complement strand
AAAGGTAAGGGGGAGCTGGCCCAGTTGGCGGAGCAATGCGAAGTCCTGGAGCAGGGATTGCTTGAGCTTGCCCAGGGACTGCTGGCCCAGGTTCGTCGCCCGCCCTTCACTCTTCTGCCCACCCGACTCATCGAGCAGCGCACATCCGCACGCACCACCTTTCTTCGCTGGCAGCACATTGCAACCCGGCGGATGGGCGTCGGGGTGTGGGCGGAAATGCTGCGCCAGGACAAGACCCCGGAA
>NZ_KV813604.1:0-251 GCF_001813645.1 Pseudomonas sp. HMSC063H08 | reverse complement strand
AGTTCCTCGATGTCGAAGTCCTTGACGGGGAAATCGAACCCTTCGGGAACGAAGACCTGTGCGTTTCGCAGCACGCCGCGCGTAGAGAGCTTCCTGACCCGGTCCCGGGCCTCGTCGAGGCTGGTGACCACATCCTGCCCGGGGACAATCGCGCCATCGAGCGTGGCGACCAGCGCGTAGCGGTCCTCCTCGACTTTCCAGCAGGCCAGGAAGTCGCCGTCGAACTGGCCTGAAAGCGCCGAGGCCAGGGA
>NZ_KV813603.1:0-604 GCF_001813645.1 Pseudomonas sp. HMSC063H08 | reverse complement strand
ATTATTTGCTTTGAGCGTTTCAGAGTGGGCGCCGTCGCTGAAATTAGAGTAGTAAAAATAAATCTGTCCCCTTTTTTACAAACGGAGGCAGCAAAGAAGGCCGGATTAGATAAAATACCTGTAAGCTTATGGGAGTGAATACTTGTGGCTAGATATTCGGTGGCTTTTGCATTACCTATCGGGACAGATGTTAGTTTTTCAGAGGATGGGTGGGAGTTTAAATCTCCCGCCCCTCTATCTTTAAATGTTAAGTCTGAATTTATTTCGAAATTTAACCTTGAACTTGTAGAGTGCTATTCTGGAGTGGAGAAATTTTCCGTTGACGGGCTGGAGTTTTTGGTTTTTTATAGTGATCTGCACGCTATAGAGTATATTTATTTTAAAATATATGATAAATCTTTTCTGGTTAAACTGAGGGAATATTGGAGTAATAATTTAAGAGATTATTGTTATTTATTCTTTCCCGGAGAATAATTTGTTGCTACCATAAGTGGGTGGGTTTATTCTTGGCACTCTAAAACTAAAAGGTAGGTTTCCCCGTTCAGTAATTCCTTGCTCTTTAACAATTTACATTTTCGATTTAGAAGAAGAGCACCGTGCAAGA
>NZ_KV813602.1:0-281 GCF_001813645.1 Pseudomonas sp. HMSC063H08 | reverse complement strand
AAGTGCTGGCCATCCTCTGGTCGCACGCCGAACCCGACGGGCAGGTCGGTGTCACCGGCCTCGGGAATGTGGGTTAGGTTCTCGAGCCGTTTCTGTACCTGGTCCAGGATCGTCTGGCTACGGTTCTCCTGCTGTTGCTGCAGCTCCTGGGCGGTGTTGTTGAGCTTCTGCTCTATGTTCTGATCGATGTTGCGCAGGCGGCCCTGCAGGTTCTCATTGGCGGCTTTGAGCGAGTCATTCTCCTGGATCACCTTGCTGATCTGGTCCTTGAGCTGCCGGCT
>NZ_KV813601.1:0-312 GCF_001813645.1 Pseudomonas sp. HMSC063H08 | reverse complement strand
CCTGACCGCACCAACCACTTCCCTTGAGGGGCTCCCTCAAGGGCGCTCCTCGTCTACCACCAGGAGCACACCATGAACCCATTGTTCACCAACCTCACCCAGGAAACCCTCGCCTACCTCGAGGACCAACTGTCCAACAACGACGTCGCCGGCGACGACGAGCTCATCGACCTGTTCATCGAGGAGCTGTCGCTGACCTTGGAGCAGGCGGAAGCGGCTGTCGCGCTACGCGATCAGTACCTCTGCCAGGTCTTCCTGATCAGCCAAGGGCCGCTGCACCAAGCCGATGGGCTCAGCTTCGACCCTCACACC
>NZ_KV813600.1:1532-2908 GCF_001813645.1 Pseudomonas sp. HMSC063H08 | reverse complement strand
CAACCGGCTGGTGTGCCGCATAGCTGCCAGCCCAGATCGAGGCGCTGGCCGAGCCGAGGGTGATGTCCTGGTTCAGGAACAGAGCGGAGATGTTCGGGGTGATGCCGGCAACGACCGCTTCGACCGGCCGAGGTACCTGAAATCCGGGGAAGGTCGCCATTTCTACTCGACCACCCGGAATGCATAGCCGACCAGCGCGCTGGTGTTGCCGAAATCGCTGGCTGTTCCGCGCTGCAGCAAAGGGAAGACGCGCCATGTGTCGGTTCCGATGGTGATCGAGTCCCCAGGCGCGAGGAAGTCCATCCGGCACAGACCGAAATCGGGCGCTTCGCCAATGTACCTCGAACGCTGCTGAGCGCCGAACGCATAGATGGCGCACGGCACCACGTTGGTCGAGCTGTTCAGCTCGTTGGCGCTCGCGTCGATCAGCCCCACGTCGGGATGGTACTGACTGCTGTAGTTTCCGCGACCGGGGCCGACGACGCGCCGGGAGACGTTCGTTGTGTAGTCGAACGGCAACCAGTCCGGCGATGGGCTACCGTCGAGGCTGTCCAGCCGCAGCACGCTGCCGCCGCCACTGTACCGAATGTGATAGCCATCGAAGGGGTGCGACGACCAATTGTTTGTCAGCGCTTGGCCAGGGCTGTAGATGAACGAGCCGCAAACATACTGACCGCCTGTATAGGCGACGCCACGCTTGTTCAGGGAGCCGATCATCACTGGACGGAACTGACCGGCAGCGATTTCGACGTGAAGGTGCAGATAGGCAGCGGTGGCGAACAGGTGATAGCGCGTGAATGGCCCGGCGCTGAGCTGCGCTATGGTTGCTTCTTTCGACGAATACGGGTTGTTCTGCACCGAGCTGCCCGGCTGCGCGTTCCACGCCAGGCCGTTATCGAACCCCGTATTGCCGGCGAGCTGCCATTGATTGGAACCGGCGTTGAATGACCAGTAGCCGTCGGCGTTGTGACAAAGCCATTCCGATGCCGAGGCGCGGTCGGTGACCCAGCCGAGGGTTTCAGCGTGGGTGCGGAGCTTGCCCAGCAGATCCGACGGGTTGTTCGCTGTTCCGGTGAAGTAGGCCATGTTCAGTCCGCCCTAATTGCAAAGAGCCAGGGATTGCCAGACCGCCACGCCGTCTGGAAAACAACGTGATCGACTCCGTTCTCGGTGATGACGTCTTCGGCGCCGGAGTTGAGCGTCGGGACGTACCAGGCGCCGTCGAAGTCGCCCAAGTACCTCCTGCCTTCAGTTTCGCGGGTCACGAGGCTCAACGCCTTGAGGGGGAACTTCCCGAACGAATCCCGCAGTTGATTGACAACGGCTTCACTGCTGCCCGCATAACGGCCGCAGCCCAGCGGGAGGAGCGTCCGATT
>NZ_KV813600.1:0-1432 GCF_001813645.1 Pseudomonas sp. HMSC063H08 | reverse complement strand
CCCAGCGGGAGGAGCGTCCGATTGCTGTAGTCAGATTCGTTGGCTGACCCACCTGCGACAGTGAAACCGAGCCAGCGCCCGGCGGGATCGCGGAGATAGCAGCTGCGCTCGTAGGGGCTGCTGATGCCCCGGTGCCGGTCGCTAACGTCGGACCATCGGGTTGCAACGTCGCCACGGTAGGAGCCCACGACAGCCAGTGGATACGGGAACTGCGACGGCGGACAGGGTGGCAGGATGAAGCCCGCGCCGGCCGACTCGTAAATCGTGCTGACCTTGACGACCAGCCAGAACCTGCGGCCGTTGGCGAAGAACCAGTAGGGCATCGGCTGGTTCCAGGCAAGCAGCTGTACTCGCGGGCTGTAGTTGACGAACGCCGTCCAGAAGTCACCACCCGGCGGCAGCGCGCCAGGATTGAACGCGGTACCGCCCATCAGCCGGACGTTGTAGTAGTCGAGCGCGGTGTCGCCGTAGGACTGGACGCCCATGAAGATGCTGTCGTCGCCGCCGAGGCCAGGAGCACGCAGTGTCACTTGGCGAATCGCGATCGCCGTCCCGGATGCGGGAATGGTGTTGTCGAACGTTTTCTCGTAGGCCTGGCCGGCCGCGACGAGCGTCGGGTTGGCGGTGAGGAACTGGACGAGTCGTTCGACCAGGTCGGCGTGGTTCGCGGCTGTGCCGAATTCGGTGGCCATCAGTTGATTCCCAGTAGTTGACGGAATTTCTGCGGGTCGCGGCTGATGTGCAGAACCATTGCCTCGTCGCCGTAACGACCTGCCATCACATCACCGATGCGGCTGGGGTCGTCGACCAGGTAGAAGTTCTGGTTGTTCTTCAGCGTCGCGCTGAGATTCTTTGCGGGCTCCTGCAGGCGCGAAGCAGCCAAGCCCGGAGCGGGCATGGCCGGAGCAGGAGTCCCCATCAGGCCGCCCGTAGCGTGGCGGACCGGGTTCGCCCAGGCGCTCAGGGCAGCCATGCCATACCGGTTGAACTGCTCCAGAAACGCGAGTGCGCCGGGCTGCCTCACCACGGCGGCACGGGTCATGAACTCGTCGTTGGAGGCCAGGATCGGGATGCTGTCGCTGGTGCCTGTTCCTGGCCCCTTGATGTGCCCACCGGAGGCGAAACCGAACATGCTTGTGATCGAGGACCACCACCCGCTACCACCGGCAGCCGCACCGGCCGCACCGGCCGCACCGGCACCACTGGCAGCGACACCTGCCCCCTTTACCCCATTCGCCAGCGCAAGACTCCCGGCGGCACTCTGTAGAGCAGCTGCGCCAGTAACCAGCGTTCCTCCGGCCGCAGCCAGAGCCCCCGCAGCCGATGTCACGGCCGCGGCTCCCGTTACCATGCTGGTGTCTTGCTCACCTTGGCCGAACAGACTCATGAGCCCTGCTGTAGCCTTCTGGGCCAGCTGCTGCGCGGCAACGTC
>NZ_KV813599.1:0-48928 GCF_001813645.1 Pseudomonas sp. HMSC063H08 | reverse complement strand
CGCATTATAGGGAGATAGAAACTGGCGTCAACGATTATTTCAAAAATAATTCACATAACCGCCGGAAGCGCTTTCAGCCCACCGAAACCGCCTCGCCAGCCGGCTTTTTCTGCGCCAGCAGGTAGAGCCCGACGAGGAAGCCGACCAGGCACAGAGTGACCACGTAGTAAGCCGGCCCCATCGGGCTCTGCTTGAGCAGCAGGGCCACCGCCATCGGCGTCAGCCCACCGAAGATGGCGTAGGCCAGGTTGTAGGAAAAGGACAGGCCGGAGAAACGCACAACCGGTGGGAACGCATTGACCATCACGTAGGGAACGGCGCCGACGATGCCGACGAAGAAGCCGGTCAGTGCATATAAAGGAAAGAGCCAGTCCGGGTGGGCCTTGAGGTTGCCGTAGAAGCTCCAGGACACCAGCGCCAGCAGCACGCTACCGGCGACGAAAGTCAGCCCCGCGCCGAAACGATCCGCCATGCGCCCGGCGACGATGCAGCCAAGGGTCAGGCAGACGATCGCCAGGCTGTTGGCCTTGAGCGCCGTGGCGGCATCGAAGCCGTATACGCTCTGCAGAACGGTAGGGGTCATCAGGATGACCACCACGATCGCGGCCGACAGCACCCAGGTCAGCAGCATCGACACCAGGACGGCGCCACGATGATCGCGGACCACCGCTTTCAACGGCACTTCCTCTGCCAGTGCCTTGCGTTGCTGCAGCTCGGCGAATACCGGCGTCTCGTGCAGCCAGCGGCGCAGGTAGACCGAGAACAGGCCGAACACCCCGCCGAGCAGGAAGGGTATCCGCCAGGCGTAGTCCTGCACCTCTGTCGCGCTATAGAAGCTATTGATCGCAGTAGCCACCAGCGAGCCCAGCAGGATGCCCGCCGTCAGGCCGGAAGTCAGCGTCCCGCAGGCATAACCGACATGCCGTGCCGGTACATGCTCGGCGACGAAGACCCAGGCCCCCGGTACCTCCCCGCCAATCGCGGCGCCCTGGATCACCCTCAGCAGGAGCAGCGCCAGGGGCGCCCAGATGCCGATCTGCGCGTAGGTCGGAAGCAGGCCCATGATCAGGGTCGGCACCGCCATCATGAAGATGCTCAGGGTGAACATGCGCTTGCGCCCGAGCAGGTCGCCGAAGTGGGCCATGATCACGCCGCCCAGCGGCCGCGCCAGGTAGCCGGCGGCGAACAGGCCGAAGGTTTGCAACTGACGCAGCCATTCCGGCATGTCCGCCGGGAAGAACAGCTTGCCGACCACGGTGGCGAAGAACACGAAGATGATGAAGTCGTAGAACTCCAGCGCTCCACCCAGGGCGGAGAGGGACAGGGTCTTGTAGTCGCTGCGGGTCAATGGACGCTGGGCCGGCGCCTCGGGAGCATTCGCGGATGGCATGTCGGGATTGTTCTCTTTATTCGTTCAGCAAGCATGAGCGGGGTTCGACCGGCAGGCGTGTCGACCTGCGACCCGGGGACGCAGGAGCGAAACCATAGCAAATCGACGAATGTCCACACAGTCGGTCGAAGAGAGAACCGGGCGGTCGTCGGCCGCCCTACTCCTCTATATAATGCCCGGGCGCCTCTGAAAGCTGTCCCAAGACCTTGCACCGGCAGGCGTTTTGGGAGAGTTTTCCCCTAAACCGCGCTTGAACAAGAAATCCGGGGGGCACGAGGCCCTTACCTATGATCGAGCTTGAACAAGAAGACCCCATTCCCCAGGGAGACCTGGCCTTGCAGATTACCGCGCTGCCGCGCGAAACCAACGGTTTCGGCGATATCTACGGCGGTTGGCTGGTATCCCAGATGGACCTGGCGGGAACCGCCATGGCCAGCAAGATCGCCGGCGGCCGTATCGCCACCGTCGCCATCGACCGCATGGCCTTCATGGTGCCGGTCGCGGTAGGTGCCCAGCTTTCCTTCTATACCCAGACCCTGGAAGTCGGTCGCAGCTCGATCCGCATGCTGGTCGAGGTGTGGAGCGACGACCCGCTGTCCAGCGAATGGCGCAAAGTCACCGAGGCGGTGTTCGTGTTCGTCGCCATCGATGGCAGCGGGCGCACCCGCCCGGTCCCGCCACGCCGGGGCTAGACGCAGGAACGCCGGCTATCGCCGGCGTTCTTGTTTGCGCGTTCCTCAGGCCCGCACGGGGTTGCCGCGTACCGGCGCATCCCCGGCCACGTAGTACTTCGCCGTGCTGCGCGGCAGCGGCTGGCGACCGCGGATCCTGTCGGCGATCTTCTCGGCCATCATGATGGTGGTGGCATTGAGGTTGCCGGTGATGATCAGCGGCATGATCGACGCATCCACCACTCGCAGTCCTTCCATGCCATGGACCCGTCCCTGGCCATCGACCACCGCCATGTCGTCGCTGCCCATCTTGCACGAGCAGGATGGGTGGAAAGCGGTCTCCGCATGGTTGCGGATGAACTCGTCGAGTTCGGCGTCCGACTGCACGTTCACCCCTGGGCTCAACTCGCGGCCCCGATAGGGGTCCAGCGCCGGCTGGTTCATGATCTCGCGGGTCAGCCGGATGCCGTCGCGGAACTCCTGCCAGTCCTGCTCGTGGGACATGTAGTTGAACAGGATGCTCGGATGCTGGCGCGGGTCCCTGGACTTCAGGTGGATGCGCCCGCGGCTCGGCGAGCGCATCGAGCCCATGTGCGCCTGGAAGCCGTGCTCCTGCACGCCCTTGCTGCCGTTGTAGTTGATCGCCACCGGGAGGAAATGGAACTGGATGTTCGGCCATTCGAACGCTTCGCGGGTTCGGATGAAGCCGCCAGCCTCGAACTGGTTGCTGGCGCCGAGGCCCTTGCCGAGGAACAGCCACTGGGCACCGATGGCCGGCTGGTTCCACCATTTGGTCGCCGGGTAGATCGACACCGGCTGCTTGCAGGCGTACTGCAGGTAGAGTTCCAGGTGATCCTGCAGGTTGGCGCCGACGCCCGGCAGGTCATGCACCACCGGGATGTCCAGGTCGCGCAGCAGGGCCGCCGGGCCGACGCCGGAGCGTTGCAGCAATTGCGGCGAGGCGATCGCGCCGCTGCACACCAATACTTCGCGGCGGGCGTGGGCGGTGACCGGGTTGTCGCCGTTGCCCACCAGGTAGGAGACGCCGATGGCGCGCTTGCCGCTGAACAGGATGCGGTCGCTCAGGGCGTGGGTGACGATGGTCAGGTTGGGCCGGCCGCGGGCCTGGTCCAGGTAGCCGCGCCCGGTGGCGGCGCGACGGCCCTCCGGGGTGACGGTCCGGTCCATGGGGCCGAAGCCTTCCTGCTGGTAGCCGTTGAGGTCATCGGTTCGCGGGTAGCCGGCCTGCACGCCGGCCTCGACCATCGCATGGAACAGTGGGTTGTTGCCGGCCTTCGGCGTGGTCACGCTGACCGGGCCGTCGCCGCCATGGTAGTCGTTGGGGCCGATGTCCCGGGTTTCCGCCTTGCGGAAGTACGGCAGGCAGTCGAGGTAGCTCCAGTCCTCGAGGCCCGGCTCCTTGGCCCAGCCGTCGAAGTCCAGGGCGTTGCCGCGGATGTAGCACATGCC
Organism: Pseudomonas sp. HMSC063H08; assembly: GCF_001813645.1. NCBI lineage: Bacteria > Pseudomonadati > Pseudomonadota > Gammaproteobacteria > Pseudomonadales > Pseudomonadaceae > Pseudomonas > Pseudomonas sp. HMSC063H08. The sequence goes on along the minus strand of NZ_KV813599.1, from coordinate 45,397 downwards.
GTTGATCAGCGAGGAGCCGCCCAGGCCCTTGCCGCGACCGCACTCCATGCGGCGGTTGTTCATGTAGGGCTCGGGGTCGGTCTCGTAGGCCCAGTTGTAGCGCCGCCCCTGCAGCGGGAAGGCAAGGGCCGCCGGCATCTGGGTGCGGAAGTCGAAGCGGTAGTCGGGACCGCCGGCTTCGAGCAGCAGGACGCTGACGTCGGCATCTTCGGTGAGGCGGGTAGCGAGTACGTTACCGGCAGAGCCGGCTCCGATGATGATGTAGTCGAATTCCTGGGACATGCAGGCCTTCCTCTTTTCTCGGCATGACACCGGCCGCGACGCTGGCGCGCCGGTGTCTGGAAGTTCGGAATGGCCGGTGTCAGGGAGCGTTGCCTGGGACCGGCCTGGTTAGGGGTTCGAGCGCTGCGTCGAGGCTCAGAACACCGAGGCGTAGTCGCCCAGCTCCACTTGCACGGACTTGATGCGAGTGTAATGAGCCAGGGTGGTGAGACCGTTCTCGCGACCGACACCGGATTGCTTGTAACCGCCGACCGGCATTTCCGCCGGCGACTCGCCCCAGGTATTGATCCAGCAGATGCCGGCTTCCAGGCGATGGATGGCGCGGTGGGCGCGGGCCAGGTCCTGGGTCACGACGCCGGCGGCGAGGCCGTACTCGGTATCGTTGGCGCGGCGGATCGCCTCGTCTTCGTCGTCATAGACCAGGATGCTCATCACCGGGCCGAAGATTTCCTCGCGGACGATGGTCATGTCGTCGCGGCAATCGGTGAACACGGTCGGCGCGACGTAGGCGCCATTGCCGAACGCTCCATCGGTCACACGCTCGCCGCCGCACAGCAGGCGAGCCTTCTGCGCCTTGCCGGACTCGATGTAGCCGAGCACGCTTTCCATGTGCGGGAAGCTGACCAGCGGGCCGAAGTTGGTGTTCTCGTCCTGCGGGTCGCCGAGACGGATGCGCTGCACGCGCTCCAGTACCTTGGCTTCGAAGCGGGCCTGCTGGGAACGGTGGATGAACACCCGGGTGCCGTTGGTGCAGACCTGGCCGGAGCTGAAGAAGTTGGCCATGACGGCGATGTCGGCGGCACGGTCGAGGTCTGCGTCGGGGAAGATGATCAGCGGGGACTTGCCGCCCAGCTCCATGGTCACTTCCTTCAGCGACGAGCTGGAAGCGCTGGCCATGACTTTCTTGCCGGTGGAGGTGCCACCGGTGAAGGAGATCTTCTCGATCAGCGGGTGCTCGGTCAGCCACTGGCCGACTTCGCGTCCGCTGCCGGTGAGCACGTTGAACACGCCGTCCGGCACGCCGGCCTCGGTGTAGATCTCGGCCAGCTTGAGGGCAGTCAGCGGGGTGACTTCGCTGGGCTTGAAGATCATCGCGTTGCCGGCAGCGAGGGCCGGGGCGGATTTCCACAGGGCGATCTGCACCGGGTAGTTCCAGGCGCCAATGCCGGCGACCACGCCCAGCGGCTCGCGGCGGGTGTAGACGAAACTGGTTTCGCGCAGGGGAATCTGCTCGCCTTCGATGGCCGGGACCAGGCCGGCGTAGTACTCGAGCACGTCGGCGCCGGTGACGATGTCCACCGAGCGGGTTTCCGCCAGCGGCTTGCCGGTATCCAGGGTTTCCAGGGCGGCCAGTTCGTCGTTGCGCTCGCGGAGGATGTCGACGGCGCGACGGAGGATGCGCGAGCGCTGCATGGCGGTCATCGCCGCCCACACCTTCTGCCCCTCGACGGCGCTCTGCACGGCCCGCTCGACGTCTTCCCTGGAAGCCCGCTGGACCTTGGCGAGCACTTCGCCGTTGGCCGGGTTGATGGTCTCGAAGGTGGCGCCACTGCTGGCCTCCACGTAGCGACCGCCAATGTAGAGCTTCTGTTCTTCGAATCGGGCCATGTTGCAGTCCTCTCTTATCGGTATCGCAGGCGCAAGGCGGCGCCGCGGGGGTTTTCGTCCCTACCCCGACTGTTTTGCCAACTGCTGGTCGAGGTAGTCGTAAGCGATGTTCAGGGCCTCGTCGGTATCGAAGGCGTCGCCGGTCAGCGCGCCACGCAACCACAGGCCGTCGATCAGGGCCGCCAGGCCGCGTGCCGCGGCGCGGGCGTCGTCCGCCGAGAGCTGGCGGCGGAACTGGTAGCACAGGTTCGAATACAGGCGATGGTCGTTGACCCGCTGCAATCGACGCAGTGCCGGCTGGTGCATGCTGGTCGCCCAGAACGCCAGCCAGGTCTTCATCGCCGGACCATTGACCTGGCTGTCGTCGAAGTTGCCTTCGACGATCGCTCGCAGGTGCGCCCTCGGACTGTCGTCGTAGAGCGCCGCGCGGCGTTCGCGTACGGCCTTGCTCAAGGCGCTGAGCAGGTGCCGCATGGTCGCTTCCAGCAAGCCGTTCTTGTCCTGGAAGTAGTGGCTGATGATGCCGTTGGAAACACCCGCCAGGCGGGCAATCAGGGCGATGCTGGCGTCTCCCATGCCGACCTGATCGACCGCCTCCAGGGTGGCGTGAATCAGTTGCGAGCGGCGGATGGGCTGCATACCGACCTTGGGCATTGCTATCTCCTCTCGTCGATGGGTGCGTGCGGGCACCGACCGACGTCATTGGTGGCCAGTCTATTTTGTTTTTATTGAACGTTCAATCAACTAAGAATAAGCTCGGCGTCCATGAGCGGCTCCCAGCCTGCGTGCAACCTGGCCCGCGCCGTTCATCACCTCGTCGCCGAAGTCCGCCAAGGATCGCAGAATCCGGGCTTCAAGTGGGGTGGCAATGCTGTGTCTGTAGTCCGCGGCCATAAGCCGCCATGCTTTCACTGCCATGGGGTCATCCTCCAATGAGTACTGCTTCGCCAATAAAAACAAACGAGCAGGTACGTCTGAATCCGATCGTGTTCTTCGGCTCGACCGCACTGATCCTGGTTCTGACCGCCGCCCTCATCCTCTATCCCGACAGCGCCGGAGCCTTGCTCGGCCGCATCCAGGCGTGGCTGTCGCACAGCTTCGGCTGGTACTACATGCTGGCCATCGGCGCCTACCTGTTCTTCGTCGCCTGGGTGGCCTTCTCGCGCTTCGGCACCCTCAAGCTCGGCGAGGAGCATGAAAAGCCGGACTTCAGCTACGGCGCCTGGGCCGGCATGCTGTTCTCCTCCGGGATCGGCATCTCGCTGCTCTACTTCGCCGCATCCGAGCCGATCGACCACCTCTACCACCCGCCCGAAGGCGTTCCCGGCAGCCCTCAGGCGGCGCGCCAGGCGCTGCAACTGACCTTCCTCCACTGGGGCCTGCACGGCTGGGCGATCTATGCCCTGGTCGGCCTCGCCGTCGGTTATTTCGCCTACCGCCATCGCCAGCCGCTGGCGTTGCGTTCGGCGCTCTATCCGATCCTCGGCGAGCGCTGGGTGAAAGGCGCCGCGGGCCACGCGGTGGATTGCTTCGGCATCTTCGTCACCCTTCTCGGGCTGGTGACCAACCTGGGCATCGGCGCCTTGCAGGTGTCGTCCGGTCTCGAGTACCTGACCGGCATGCCGCACAGCAAAGGCACCCTGCTGGCGGTGATCCTGGTGATGAGCCTGGTCGCCACCCTGGCGGCGGTCTCCGGTGTCGAGAAAGGCATCCGCCGGCTGTCCAACCTGAATATCGTGCTGTTCAGCTCGCTGCTGCTGTTCGTGCTGGTCTGCGGTTCGACCCTGGAACTGCTCAACGGCTTCGTACAGAACCTCGGCGACTATCTCGACGGCCTGGTGCTGAAGACCTTCGACCTCTACGTCTACACCGGTGCCGGCGCCGGCAAGAGCGAGGAATGGCTGGGCCTGTGGACCCTGTTCTACTGGGCCTGGTGGATTTCCTGGGCGCCCTTCGTCGGTATGTTCATCGCCCGCATCTCCCGTGGTCGCAGCGTGCGCGAACTGGTCTGCGGGGTGCTGCTGATCCCGCTGGGCTTCACCCTGGCCTGGCTGTCGGTATTCGGCAACAGCGCCCTGGACCTGGTGATGAACCACGGCGCGACCGACCTGGGCAAGGCCGCGCTGGAACAGCCGTCGATGTCGATCTACCTGCTGCTGGAACACTATCCGCTGTCGAAGATCGTCATCGGCCTGTCGATCTTCGTCGGCTTCGTGCTGTTCCTCACCCCGGCGGATTCCGGCTCGGTGATGCTGGCCAATCTCTCGCGCAGCGGCGGCGAGCTGGACGAGGACGCGCCGAACTGGCTGCGCATCCTCTGGTCGGCCGTCGTCACGCTAGTCACCATCGGCCTGCTGTTCGCCGGCAACTTCACGGCGATGCAAACCGTCGTGGTGCTCGCCGGGCTACCGTTCTCGGCGGTGCTGATCCTGTTCATGTTCGGCCTGCACAAGGCCATGCGCGCCGACTACGAGGCCCAGGTCGGCGACCGCCGCACCTACCAGCCAGTGCCGGCGCCAACCCAGCACCAGACCTGAATCCGGCGCCGCTAGGGCGCCCTCGCCAATCAGGTGCGTACTTGGCCCGGCGTTTCGCCGGGCCTTTCTTTTCTGCCGCCCGGCGCCCGTCGCATGCCGCAGGAACCGGCGCGCGGGAGCGTGCGAAAGGAAGAACAGACGGAAAAAGCGCGGAGGATAAACGCGAATGCCCGGCAGCGCCGGGCATTCGCAGCGGCCCCGAGCGGGCCTTGGGGGTCAGCCGAGGTTCTTGCCCAGCAGCGCGTGGTACAGCTCGCTGTCGCCGAGCACCCCGACCACCCTGTCCTGCTCCTGCAGAACCAGCTTGTGGCCGGTCTGGTAGCGAATCTGCAGGGCATCGCGCATACGGATGCTGACATCCACCAGGGTCGGTTCGCGGCGCAGCTTCTCCACCGGGTCGCCCTGGCGCCAGCGTTGCAGGTCGATGACGTTGCTGCCCTGGCGCGCGCCCTTGAGCACGTCGCCTTCGCTGAGACCGATCCAGCAGTCGCGGCCCTGGTCGAAGCAGATCTCGTCGTTCTGCCGGATGCACTGGTCGAGGCCACGCATCAGGCTCTGGCCGCACAGCACGTTGAGCGGGTTGGTATGGGCGACGAAGGTACGCACGTAGTCGTCCGCGGGGCTCAGCACGATCTCTTCCGGCTTGCCGTGCTGGATGATCCGGCCGTCCTTCATGATCGCGATGCGGGTGCCGATCTTCAGCGCCTCGTCGAGGTCGTGGCTGACGAACACGATGGTCTTGTGCAGTTGCCGTTGCAGCACCAGCAGTTCGTCCTGCAATTGCTGGCGGATCAGCGGGTCGAGGGCGGAGAACGGTTCGTCCATCAGCAGGATGTCGCCATCCATCGCCAGCGCGCGAGCCAGGCCGACGCGCTGCTGCATGCCGCCGGAGAGCGAGTCGGGACGCTTGTCGCGCCACTGCGAGAGACCGACCAGCTCGAGCTTCTCGTCGATCAGCTTCTTCCGCTCGGCGGCCGGACGGCCCTGCATCTCCAGGCCGAAGCCGACGTTCTCGGCCACCGTCAGCCAGGGCATCAGGGCGAACTTCTGGAACACCATGGCGATGCGCTTGGTGCGCATGGCCTTGAGGGTCGCCGGCGAGCAGTTGGCGATGTCCACCTGCGAACCTTCGTGCTCGATCAGCAGCTTGCCGCGGCTGACCTTGTTCAGGCCGTTGATGCAGCGCAGCAGGCTCGACTTGCCGGAGCCGGAAAGTCCCATCAGCACGCAGATCTCGCCGCGGTTGACGTCCAGGCAGGCGTCCTCGACGCCGAGCACCTGGCCGGTGCGCTTGAGGATCTCGGCGCGGCCGAGGCCCTGGTCGAGGAGCTTCAGGGCTTCCTTGGTGTGGGTGCCGAAGATGACGTCCACATGGTCGAATCGGATCGCGGTCATGGCTTATTTCCCCTTCACGGCGCGCTGCTTGCACACCCGGTCGAGCAGGATGGCGAGCAGGACGATGGCCAGGCCGGCTTCGAAGCCGAGGGAGATGTCGGCGGTGTTCAGCGCGTTCACCACCGGCTTGCCGAGGCCATCGGCGCCGACCAGCGCGGCGATCACCACCATCGACAGGGAGAGCATGATGCATTGGGTGATGCCGGCGGCGATGCTCGGCATCGCGTGCGGCAGCTCGATGCGCGTGAGCAGTTGCCAGCGCGAGCAGCCGAAGGCCTTGCCGGCGTCGAGCAGCTCCGCCGGAACGTCCTGGATACCCAGGCAGGTCAGGCGGATCGGCGCGGCGACGGCGAAGATCACCGTGGAGATCAGGCCCGGCACCACGCCGAGACCGAACAGGGTCAGGGTCGGGATCAGGTAGACGAAGGTCGGTACCGTCTGCATCAGGTCCAGCAACGGCCGCAGCGCGGTGTAGAACCACGGCTTGTGCGCGGCGACGATGCCCAGCGGCACGCCCACGGCGATGCACACCAGGGTGGCGAATATCACCTGGGCGAGGGTTTCCATGGTCTCCTGCCAGTAGCCCAGGTTGAGGATCAGCAGCAACGAGGCCAGGGCGAACACGGTCAGCCCCCAGCTGCGCTGGATGAAATGCACCAGCCCTACCAGCAAGGCGATCAGCACCAACGGGTTGAACCAGAGCAAGCCGTTGGTGACGCCATGGATGAGGAACTCCAGGGTGTCGGAGATCTTGTCGAAGAACGATGCGCCATGCAGGGTCAGCCAGTCGACGAAACCGGCGATCTGCTCTCCCAGCGGGAGCTTGTGATCAGTCAGGAACATAATCAGGGTCCATCAAGAGCGGGAAATGAACGACCGGTCGCCTACTTGGCGAACGCCAGCTTGGCCGCGGCTGCGGCAGGCTGCCCGTCGCGGGTGGTGACACCGGCCAGCCAGGCATCCAGCTGTTCCGGGTGATCCTTCAACCAGGCCTTAGCGGCTTCCTCGGGTTTCTTGTTTTCGTTGAGTACCGCGTCCATCAGCTTGTTCTCCATCTCGAGGGTGAAGCTGAGGTTCTTCAGCAGTTGGCCGACGTTGGCGCACTCCTGGGCGTAGCCCTTGCGCACGTTGGTGTAGATGGTCGCGCCGCCATAGTTGGGGCCGAAGAAGTCGTCGCCGCCTTCCAGGTACTTCATCTGGAAGCGGGTATTCATGGGGTGCGGCTCCCAGCCGAGGAACACCACCCACTGGTTGCGCCGGATGGCCCGCTGCACCTGCGAGAGCATGCCCGCCTCGCTGGATTCCACCAACTTGAACTTGCCCAGTTCGAAGGCGTTCTTGTCGATCATGCTCTGGGCGACGCGGTTGCCGTCGTTGCCCGGCTCGATGCCATAGATCTTGTTGCCCAGCTTGTCGGAGAACTTCGCGATATCGGCGAAGCTGCGCAGGCCGCCGTCGTAGACGTACTGGGGAACCGCCAGGGTGTACTTGGCGCCCTCCAGGTTGGCGCGCAGTGTCTCGACCGTACCTTTCTCGGCGTACTGCTTGATGTCGTTGGTCATGGTGGGCATCCAGTTGCCCAGGAATACGTCGAGGTCGTTGTTGGCCAGGGAGCGGTAGGTCACCGGCACCGAGAGCAGATTGACCTTGGTCTTGTAGCCGAGGGACTCGAGGACCTGGCGGGTGACCGCGGTGGTCACTGTGATGTCGGTCCAGCCGACGTCGGCGAAACGCACCGACGCACAGGATTCGGGCTCCGCGGCCTGGGCTGCCAGCGGTGCGCACAGAGACACGGCCAGCAGCCAAGACTTGCAACCTTTCATAGCGAACTCCTCTGCAGGGTAAGGCGCCGGCGCTACCCCGAAGGGCGCGGCGGTCTGTCTGTATCGGGCCGACCGGTAGCGGCCCTCAGCGGGCAATTCGTGAACGATCATGAAACAGGACGCATCCGTCGCCTACAGGGTGGGTCGCAACCAGTGCAGGCGGGGTCGCATTCAGTACCCGCTGTGTCGCATTCAATCATAGTGGTCTTTGCCGGCGACCAGCGGATGCCGTTTTCGGAGCGGCGCGAGCCCGTTCTCATTCCGACGCCGTGCAGGTGCAGACGCCCCCCGGCCGCAGAGGTTCCCCGATCCGGGCGCGGACGCGGCGCTTTTGGACATGGCCGGGTCGGTGGCGGATGCGGCCCGCCTCGGGGAAAGCCCGATGATGCGCAGGAATCGCGGGCGGAGGAGCCGCCACCCCCACTACGCAGGCACGGATGCCGCGGCAATCCCGGAGGCCGGCATGGCTATCAGTGTGTTCGACCTTTTCAAGATCGGTATCGGCCCGTCCAGTTCGCATACCGTCGGCCCCATGCGCGCCGCCGCGCTGTTCACCGCTGCCCTGCGCCAACGCCAGGCGCTGTCGGCGGTGCGGCGTCTCGAAGTGCGCCTGTACGGCTCGCTGTCCGCCACCGGCGTCGGCCACGGCACCGATCGCGCGGTGATCATGGGCCTGATGGGCGAATGGCCGGATCGTATCGACCCGACCCAGATCGCCCCGCGCATGGCCGCGCTGCTCGATAGCGGCCTGCTGCAACTGGACGGCCGCGTGGCGGTACCGTTCGACTGGGTGCGCGACATGCGCCTGCTCGACGAGAACCTTCCCTACCACCCCAACGCCATGACCCTGGTCGCCTACGGCGAGCAAGACGAACTGCACCAGGAGACCTACTACTCGGTGGGCGGGGGCTTCGTGGTCGATGCGGCACAGGCCGCCTCGGGACAGCTCGACCAGGACCACACGGTGCTGCCCTACGACTTCTCCAGCGCCGAGGAACTGTTGCTGCTGTGCAAGCGCCACAACCTGCGGGTATCCGAGCTGATGCTGGCCAACGAACGCATCTGGCGCAGCGAGACCGATATCCGCGAAGGCCTGCGGCGCATCTGGCAGGCGATGCGCGATTGCGTCGACAACGGGTTGCGCAACGAAGGCATCCTTCCCGGCGGGCTCAACGTGCAACGCCGCGCCGCGCGCCTGCACCGCAACCTGCAGGAGATCGGCAAGCCCAACGTGATCGGCTCGACCCTCAGCGCCATGGAATGGGTCAACCTGTTCGCCCTGGCGGTGAACGAGGAGAACGCCGCCGGCGGACGCATGGTCACCGCGCCCACCAACGGCGCGGCGGGGATCATCCCGGCGGTGCTGCACTACTATATGAAGTTCAATCCCGACGCCCAGGACCGCGACGTCGTCGACTACCTGCTGGCCGCCGCCGCGGTGGGCATCCTGTGCAAGAAGAACGCCTCGATTTCCGGCGCCGAGGTCGGCTGCCAGGGCGAGGTCGGCTCGGCCTGCGCGATGGCCGCCGCCGGCCTGGCGGAAGTCCTCGGCGCCACCCCGGCGCAGGTCGAGAACGCTGCCGAGATCGGTCTGGAACACAACCTCGGGCTGACCTGCGACCCGGTTGGCGGGCTGGTCCAGGTGCCCTGTATCGAGCGCAACGCGATCGCCGCGGTGAAGGCCATCAACGCGGCGCAAATGGCCTTGCGCGGCGACGGCCAGCATTTCATCTCGCTGGACAAGGTGATCCGCACCATGCGCGACACCGGCGCCGACATGCACGACAAGTACAAGGAAACCTCGCGCGGGGGCCTGGCGGTGAACGCCATCGAGTGCTGAACCGGAATTGCTCACGAAACGATCGAGACGCCACTTTTTGGCGCATATGACGCGTGACCGGGCGGTCGCCATCCGTCACACTGCGGGGTAACGGCTCGCCGCCCGTCGTTACCTTTGTCGCCACGGCCGCTGCCCCGCCTTCTCGCCGGGGGCCGCCCTGGTGCTACCGAAATGCCCAGGCGCGCGGCGCGCCGCCAGCCGTCGCCCATGCTGTCGTTGTGCCAGGCCCGAGTGGAAATGCCGGGCTAAAGCCTTCCGGCTTTTTTGATTGAACGACCAATCAATATAGGCATGGCATTTGCCTTGCTCTGGTTACAAGCAACGCCGACGGCGTGGCCCAAGCAGCCACCCGGAAATTCCAACAATCATAAAAAAAGCCTCGTGAGAGGCCTGCTTGCTCAGCGTGAGGAGATACACCCATGACCACGTACGCGCCCGGAGTTCCGCCACAGAACCGAAATCCGCAGTCCATCGGCTTCCTGCTGCTGGATAACTTCACCCTGATCTCCCTGGCCTCGGCGGTGGAACCGTTGCGCATGGCCAACCAGCTCTCGGGACGCGAACTCTACCGCTGGCATACGCTGAGCCTGGACGGCCGCCAGGTCTGGGCCAGCGACGGCCTGCAGATCACCCCCGACGCCGGTACCGACAACGCCCCGGCAGTGGATTGCGTGATCGTCTGCGGCGGCGTCGGCATCCAGCGCAGCGTCACCCGCGAGCACGTCACGTTCCTCCAGGCCCAGGCCCGCCAGGGTCGGCGCCTCGGCGCGGTGTGCACCGGCAGTTGGGCGCTGGCCCGCGCCGGCCTGCTCGACGGCTACGATTGCAGCGTGCACTGGGAATGCCTGGCGGCGATGCAGGAAGCCTTCCCCCGGGTGGCCATGAGCACCCGCCTGTTCTCCATCGACCGCAACCGCTTCACCTCTTCCGGCGGCACCGCGCCGATGGACATGATGCTGCACCTGATCGGCCGCGAGCATGGCCGCGAGCTGTCGGCGGCGATCTCCGAGATGTTCATCTACGAGCGCATCCGCAACGAGCAGGACCACCAGCGCGTGCCGCTCAAGCACATGCTCGGCACCAACCAGCCGAAGTTGCAGGAGATCGTCGCGCTGATGGAGGCCAACCTGGAGGAACCGATCGACCTCGACGAACTGGCGGTCTACGTCAACGTCTCGCGTCGCCAGCTCGAGCGGCTGTTCCAGAAGTACCTGCACTGCTCGCCGTCGCGCTACTACCTGAAGCTGCGCCTGATCCGCGCCCGCCAGTTGCTCAAGCAGACGTCCATGTCGATCATCGAGGTGGCCTCGGTCTGCGGCTTCGTCTCCACCCCGCACTTCTCCAAGTGCTACCGCGAGTACTTCGGCATCCCGCCGCGCGACGAGCGCCAGGGTCAGCCGCTGGGCCAGCCGGTGGTGCTGATGCCGATCCCGCAGGACCTGGCGCTGATGCCCAACTCCTCGGCGCTGTCGGCCCTGAGCCAGGCGCAGGGCGAGTCGACCTTCGCCAGCGTGCGGATCTGACCGCGCGTCCCTGCCCGCCCGTCCACGGGGGCGGGCAGGGCCTTGTCAGCCCCGCGGCACCAGCGCCGGCAGCAGTTGCCGGGAAATCGCCTCGCGCACCGCCGGCAGCAGCGTGGCGTGCCCGCCGAGCATGTCCTCCACCAGCCGCCGCAGCGCCTGGGCGCGCTCCGGGCTGAGGCCGCGCACGGCGTATTCGCAGGCCTGCTCCGGAGTCGAGTCCGGCGGCACGCTGAAGCCCAGCGCCTGCAGGCGTTCGCGGAAATCGTCCTGGTCGATCAGATCGGCGTGCATCATCGCGGCAGCTCCTTCGATGGGGATTGCCATCGATTCTGCTGAGCCCACGTCGCTCCCGGCAAGGGGGCTGTCCCGCCTGGACATGGGCAGGTCGTTTTCGGCTAATTCGACCGTCAGCGACACCGCCACAATCACCTCCAGCGGCTTGCGGAATGCAGCGGACGGCTTCCGGAAAACGCCAGACTCACACTGAGGGCCGTTCCTGGCTCCTTTTTCATCCCCCTCCGCGCGTCGGGCGCGGCAGGGGGATCTTTTTACCGGGAGCCGGCTAGCCGGCGCCGAGTCCCGCCCGACAGTGTTCCCAGAAGCGCTCGAAGCCCGGCGAGAGGAACTTGTCGCGCTGGCGCAGCATGTAGAAACGCCGGCGCAACGGCGGCAGGCTGCTGCGCAGTTCGACCAGCGCGCCGGAGGCCAACTGTTCCTCGACCACCCAGCGCGAGAGGCAACTGATGCCCAGCCCGGCGGCGACGCTGTGCTTGATCGCCTCGGAGCTGCCCAGGTCCAGGCTGTCTTCCAGGTAATGCAGGTGGCCCAGCAGGGCGTGGCTGACCTCCTCGCGCGTGCCCGAGCCGGGCTCGCGCAGCAGCCAGCGCGCACGGCGCAGGGCCTCGCGGGAGACCTGGGTGCGCAAGGCCAGCGGGTGGCCGGGCGCCGCCACCACGATCAGGCTGTCCTCGAGCCAGGGCTCCACCCGCAGGCCCGGCTCGTGGCAGGGGCCTTCGATGAGGCCGATGTCCGCCGCGAAGGTCACCACGTCCTGCACCGCCGAACCGGTGTTGCCGATGCTGGCGTTGACCCTCACCCCCGGCTGCTCCCGCTCGAAGGAGGCCAGCAGGCGTGGCAGCACGTAGTTGCCGATGGTGCTGCTGGCCGCCACCGTCAGGCTCGCCTGGGGCGCGGCGGAAACCGCGAACTGCTGCTCCAGTTGCGCCACCCCGTCGAGCAGGCGCAATGCCTGGGGCAGGAAGCGGCGGCCGACCTCGTTCAGTTGCAGGCGCTTGCCGACCCGGTCGAACAGGCGCGTGGAAAGCTGCGACTCCAGCTCGTTGAGCGCAGCGCTGGTGGCCGACTGCGACAGCGAGATGGATTCCGCCGCCGCCGTGGTACTGCCGCAGCGAGCCACCGCACAGAAGATCTGGAGCTGACGGAAACTGAGGGCCATGGACTCACCTACCTGTTTTTCAGGTATTTAATACAGAAACTATTCGTTTCACAAATTCATGCCCGCTACCTAACCTGCGTCCCGTGACCTCACCTGAGGAGCGAAGGATGCACACCCTCCCCGTCAAGACCGGTACCAGACCCCTGGCCCAGGTCCAGAAACTCATCCCCGGCCTGCTGCTCAGCGCCGCCCTGGCCGGCGCGGCGATCCTCCTGGGTCGTTCGCAATGGTTGCAGCACAACGGCATCAGCGCGCTGACCCTGGCCATCGTGCTCGGCATCGTCGTCGGCAACACCCTGTACCCTCGGATCGCCGCCGGCAGCGCCGCCGGCGTCGGCTTCTCCAAGCAGATCCTGCTGCGCGCCGGGATCATCCTCTACGGCCTGCGCCTGACCTTCCAGGACATCGCCGGCGTCGGATTGCACGGCGTGCTGCTGGACGCCCTGATGCTCGCCAGCACCTTCGGCCTGGCGTGCCTGCTCGGCACCCGGCTGTTCGGCCTGGACCGCACCACCACCCTGCTGATCGGCGCCGGCAGTTCGATCTGCGGCGCCGCCGCGGTGATGGCCACCGAGCCGGTGGTGCGCGGCCGCGCCGAACAGGTCGCGGTGGCGGTCTCCACCGTAGTGGTGTTCGGCACCCTGGGCATCTTCCTCTATCCGGCGCTGTTCCAGTTCGACCAGGACTGGGGGCTGCTGCCACGCGACCCTGGCACCTGGGGCGTGTACATCGGCGCCACGGTGCACGAGGTGGCCCAGGTGGTCGCCGCGGGTCGCTCGATCGGCATAGAGGCAGCGGATACCGCGGTGATCGCCAAGATGGTCCGGGTAATGATGTTGGCGCCCTTCCTGATCCTGCTCTCGGCCTGGCTGGCACGCGACAAGGCGCACCGCCGGCAGCACAGCGGCGCGACCAAGATCACCATTCCCTGGTTCGCCGTCGGCTTCGTACTGGTCGCCGGGCTCAACTCGCTGGTCAGCCTGCCGCCGGCGCTGGTCAGCCACGTCAACGACCTCGACACCTTCCTCCTGGCCATGGCAATGGCCGGCCTCGGCCTTGGCACGCACCTCTCGGCGATCCGCCGCGCCGGCCTCAAGCCGCTGCTGCTGGCCGCCCTGCTATTCGCCTGGCTGGTGCTCGGCGGTGGATTACTCACCCGCCTGGCGCTCGCCTGAGTCCTCCGCCAGGAAGCCCTGCACGGCCCGTCGCAAGGCCTCGTGCAGGGCTTCCACCTCGTCGATGCCGTGGCCGCGCAGGCAGCCATGGACCAGCCCGTTTCCCGGATAGAACCCTGCCTCGCCACCCGCCGCGCGTAGCGCTGCGCCATAGCGCTCGCCGTCGTCGCGCAGCGGATCGAATTCGGCGACCGCCACGAAGGCCGGCGGCAGGCCAGTGAAATCAGCGGCCTCCAGGGGCAGCGCCAGCGGCTGTCGGTGCAGCGCCGCCAGCGGCAGGTAGGCGTCCAGGCACGCCTGCACATCGCCGAGGCCGAGCAACGGCGCGTCGACGCAGTCGATCCGCGAGGGCGATGGCGCGGCGGACAGCAAGGGATAGAGCAATATCTGCGCAGCCGGCGACGGCGCGCCGCCATCGCGCAGGGCCAGGCACAGCGCCGCCGCCAGGTTGCCGCCGGCGCTGTCGCCGGCCACCAGCAGGCGTCGCCCATCCAGCGCTTCGTCCAGCTCGCCCAGGCTCAGCGCCTGCCAGGCACGCAGGCAATCCTGCAATGCCGCCGGGAACGGATGCTCCGGCGCCAGTCGGTAATCCACCGCCAGCACCAGCAGGCCCAGGCGCGCCGCCAGGTCGGCGCAGATGAAATCGTGTGAATCGAGGCCGCCGAGCATCCAGCCACCACCGTGCAGGTAGAGCAGCGCCGGCCAACCGCCGGGCGGTGCCGGGCGGTCGGGGCGATAGCGGCGCACGCGCACCGGCGGCGCGGCCGGCAAGCAGGAGTCGAGCACCCGCAAACCGGCCGGGCGCGGCGGCGCGAACGCCTGGCACATCCGCGCGTAGGCCGCACGTTGCGCATCCAGGCGCGGACTGTCGCTGGCGAACGCCCGGCTGTGCTCGACGAAGCGCCACATCGCCGGAGACAGCGGATACTTCGCAGCCATCGCGCTCAGCGCAGCGGCGGCAGGCCGATCACCCGACCGACACCTTCCGGCACGGGGAGCGCGCGATGTGCCTCGGCGAGCGCCTCGACCCGCGCCAGCACCTCGCCTGCGAACGGCACCGAGCGCGGGCCGTCGAGGCTGACGTGGAGCAGCATCTGCTCGCTCAGCGCCAGCGCCTGCCCGCTGCCAGGCAGGTACAGGGCATGGTGGATATGCAGGCGCTTGCGATCGTGACCGAGCAGTTGCGTGCGCACCTCGACCCTGGCGCCCTCCTTCACCTCGTGGAGGAAGTTCAGGTGGCATTCCAGGGTGAACAGCGAGTGTCCGCTGGCGTCGCGGTTCTGGCTGTCCAGGCCGATATGCGCCATCAGCGCATCGGTGGCGTAGCTGAACAGCAGTAGGTAGAAGGCATCGCGCAAGTGGCCGTTGTAGTCCACCCACTCGGGCAGGACCGGCGTCTCGTAGGTCGTCAGGGCTTGGCTCATGGCATGCTCCGTGGTTGCGCTCCGCCCGGCGGGGCGGAAGGCGCGTCATGTCACTCGGCGAAGGCGAAGCCGTGCCGGGCCTTGGTTTCCCTGATCGCCCCGAGCACCGCCAACAGGCAGTCGTCGCGGTAGCGCTCAAGCTCGGCGATGCTGCGCGCACCCTGCTGCTCGGCGGTGCCCTCCACCACTCGGTCGATCAGGGCCTCGGTGAGTTCCGGCGCCGGCAGGTAGGTCCAGGGCAATTGCAGCGCCGGGCCGAACTGCGCCATGAAGTGGCGCATGCCGGCGTTGCCACCGGCCAGGGTGTAGGTCAGGAAGGTGCCCATGAACGACCAGCGCAGGCCGGCGCCGAAGCGGATCGCATCGTCGATCTCGCCGGTCGTGGCCACGCCGTCGTTGACCAGGTGCAGCGCCTCGCGCCAGAGCGCCTCGAGCAAGCGGTCGGCGATGAAGCCGGGCACTTCCTTGCGTACGTGCAGCGGACGCATGCCCAGCGACTCGTAGACCCGCATCGCCGCCCGCACGGCCTCGACAGCGGTGCGTTCGCCGCCGACCACCTCCACCAGCGGCAGCAGGTAGACCGGATTGAAGGGGTGGCCGACCAGGCAGCGCTCGGGGTGGCTCGCCTCGGCGTAGAACTCGCTGGGCAGCAGGCCCGAGGTGGACGAACCGATCAGCACGTCGGGCCGCGCCGCGGCGCTGATCCTGGCGTGCAGGTCGAGCTTCAGGTCGAGCCGCTCGGGGGCGCTCTCCTGGATAAAATCGGCGTCGCCTACGCATTCCTCGATGCTCGCGACGAAACGCAGGCGCTCCTGCGCCGCGCCGGGCGCCAGGCCCTGTTTCCGCAAGGCCGGCCAGGCATTGGCGACGCGCGCGCGCAACGCCGCTTCGGCGCCCGGCGCCGGATCCCAGGCGACGACGTCGAGGCCGTGGGCCAGGGCGCGGGCGATCCAGCCGCTGCCGATGACGCCGCTACCGAGGGCGGCGAAGGTCTTGATCTCGGTGACGAAGGACATGGACATCTCCAGAAGGTTGTTCCCGCCCCCGACGGGGCGGGGAGGAAGAAATCAGCGCGGCTTCAGGTTCATCCTGCGGCGCCCTTCCGCCGGGCTCAGGGCACGCCCGCCGAGGCGCTCGATGATCTCGATGGCGCGCTCCACCAGGCTGCCGTTGCTCGCCGGCACGCCCTTGTCCAGCCAGATGTTGTCCTCCAGGCCGACCCGCACGTTGCCGCCCAGCAACATGGCCTGGGCGACCATCGGCATCTGCGTGCGGCCGATGCCGAAGCCGGCCCAGGTCGCCCCCGGCGGCAGGTTGTCGGCCATCGCCTTCATGGTCGTGGTATCGGCCGGCGCGCCCCAGGGAATGCCCAGGCAGATCTGGAACAGCGGATCCTCCAGCAGCCCTTCCTTGAGCATCTGCTTGGCGAACCAGAGGTGGCCGGTATCGAAGATTTCCAGCTCGGCCTTGACCCCCAGCTCGGTGATGCGCCGGGCGCCGGCGCGCAGCTGCGCAGGGGTGGAGACGTAGATGTAGTCGCCGTCGCCGAAATTGAGGGTGCCGCAGTCCAGGGTGCAGATTTCCGGCAGCAGCTCCTCGACATGCCTGAGCCGCTCCAGCGGACCGACCAGGTCGGTGCCGGCACCGAACTCCAGAGGCTGCTCGCCCTTGCCGATCTCCAGGTCGCCGCCCATGCCGGCGGTGAGGTTGATGATCACGTCGGTGTCGCTTTCGCGGATACGCTCGACCACTTCGCGGTACAGCGCCACGTCGCGACTGGGCTTGCCGGTGGCGGGGTCGCGGACGTGGCAGTGGGCGACGGTGGCGCCGGCCCTGGCCGCCTCGATGGCGGCCTCGGCAATCTGTTTCGGAGTGACCGGGATCGCCGGATGCCGGCCGACGGTATCGCCGGCGCCGGTCACCGCGCAGGTGACGATGACTTCATGGTTCACGGTGGTAGCTTCCTGTATTCGGGGTGTACGAAGCCCCGCCCGGCCGCGCCGGGCGGAACGGATAGGTGCGGGTTACTTCAGCGAGGCCTGGAGCGCGGCCAGGCCGTCCTTGCCGTCGAAGGTGCTCACGCCATCCAGCCAGGCCTTCAGCGGCTCGGGGTTGGCCTTCAGCCACTGGCGCGCGGCGTCGAGGGGCTGGGTGCGATCGAGGATGGGCGCCATCACCTGGCTGACCTGGGCGCTGCTGAAGCGCAGGTTGTGCAGCAGCCGGGCGACGTTGCCGCACTGAGCCTGGTAGCCGGCGGCGGTCATGGTGGAGACGGTGGCCGCGCCTTCGTCGGGACCGAACACATCCTCGCTGCCGGTGAGGTAGGTCATGTCGATCTGCAGGTTCATCGGATGCGGCTTCCAGCCGAAGAACACCACCCACTGCTTGCGCTTGATCGCCCGCTTCACCGCCGTGAGCATCCCGGCCTCGCTGGACTCCACCAGCTGGAAGCCCTTCAGGCCGAAACGGTTGTCGTCGATCATCTTCCGGGTGATGCGGTTCGAGCCGCTGCCCGGCTCGATGGCGTAGATGCGGCCGCCAAGCTTGTCCTTGAAGCGGGCGATGTCGGCGAAGGTCTTCAGCCCACCCTCGGCGACGTAGCTCGGCACCGCATAGGTGGACTGCGCGTCGGCCAGGGTCGGCGGCTCGATCACTTCGATCCGGCCTTTGTCCAGGTAAGGCCTGGCGACCGGCTGCATGGTCGGTTGCCAGTAGCCGAGGAACAGGTCCAGCTGCTTGTCGGCCAGGCCGGCCAGGACGATCTGTTGCGAGGCGCTGGTCTGCTTCACCTGGTAGCCCAGGCCGTCGAGCAAGGCTTCGGCCACGGCACTGCTGGCGACCACGTCGGTCCAGTTCACCGTGCCCAGGCGCACCGTGCGGCACTCCTCGGGTTCGGCGGCCAGGGCGGCGCCACTGGCCAGGAACAGCAGGGCGCAGCCCAGCTGGCGAATCGTCGTCTTCATCGGTCTCCCCTCGTGCGGCTATTGATTGTTTTTCTGCGAGGTGGGCGCCGGCCCCTTGCGAGACCGACCCTGGCGACCAAGGTACGCAGCCGGGACGGCGGCGAAGCGCACTGCGGCGACCAGCTCTTGCACTGCAGCGACCTGGCCATTGCCAAGCGCGGCGGGCCTGCGCTACACACAGGCTGCGCAACCTCAACCCCGGAGCGCCCCATGTCCCAGGACTTCTGGTTTCTCCTGCTGCCCGGCTTCTCGGTAATGGGCTTCGTTTCCGCCGTGGAGCCACTGCGCGTGGCCAACCGCTTCCACGCCGACCTCTACCGCTGGCACGTGCTCAGCGCCGACGGCGGTCCGGTGCTGGCCAGCAATGGCATGTCGGTGAACAGCGACGGCGCGCTGGAGCCGTTGAAGAAAGGCGACCTGCTGTTCGTGGTGGCCGGCTTCGAGCCGCTGCGGGCGGTCACCCCGGCACTGGTGCAGTGGCTGCGCAAGCTCGACCGCAACGGCGTGACCCTCGGTGGCATCGATACCGGCAGCGTGGTGCTGGCCGAGGCCGGTCTGCTCGACGGGCGCCGCGCGACCCTGCACTGGGAAGCCATCGACGCCTTCCAGGAGTCCTACCCGCAACTGAGCGTGACCCAGGAGCTGTTCGAGATCGACGGGCCGCGCATCACCTCGGCCGGCGGCACCGCCTCCATCGACCTGATGCTCGACCTGATCGCCCAGGCCCACGGTCCGCAACTGGCGGTGCAGGTTTCCGAGCAGTTCGTGCTCGGCCGCATCCGCCCGCGCCAGGACCACCAGCGCCTGCAGGTGGCGACCCGCTATGGCGTGAGCAACCGCAAGCTGGTGCAGGTGATCGGCGAGATGGAGCGGCATACCGAGCCGCCACTGACCACCCTGGAGCTGGCCGAGCGCATCCAGGTCACCCGCCGCCAGCTGGAACGGCTGTTCCGCGTGCACCTGGACGACACGCCCTCGAACTTCTACCTCGGCCTGCGCCTGGACAAGGCCCGCCAGTTGCTGCGCCAGACCGACCTCAGCGTGCTACAGGTGAGCCTGGCCTGCGGCTTCGAGTCGCCGTCGTACTTCTCCCGCAGCTACCGCGCGCGCTTCGCCGCCAGTCCCAGCCAGGATCGCGCGGTGCTGCCGCTCAAGGCTCCCGCAGCCACGCCGCCAGGCGCGCCAGCAGGGCATCGCACGCCTCGAGCTGAGCGAGGCTGACGAACTCGTCCGGCTTGTGGCCCTGGTCCATGCTGCCGGGACCGCAGATCACCGCCGGGATACCGGCCTGGTGGAACAGCCCGCCCTCGGTGCCGAAGGCCACGGTGGAGAAATCCGTCGAACCGCTGAGCAGGCCGATCAGCTCCGCCGCCTGGCTGTCGTCTGCGGTGAGCAGGCCGGGATAGGCCGATAGCGGCGTGAAGCGGATATCGGTACTTCGCTCCACCGCGCGCATCCGCGGCAGCAGTTCGCTTTCGGCATAGTCGCGGAGTTCCTCGGCGACCTGCCGCGGGTCGTCCGCCGGCAGCGCGCGGACCTCGAAGTCGAAGCGGCACTCGGCGGGCACGATGTTCAGCGCCCGGCCGCCCTGGATCAGTCCGGTCTGCACCGTCGAGTAGGGCGGGTCGAAACGCCGGTCGTGGCGCTCCGGCACCGCCAGGCGCGCGCCGATCTCGCCGAGGCGGCCGATCAGCCGCGCGGCGTATTCGATGGCATTCACCCCCTGCGGCGCGTAGGCCGAATGGCAGGCCGCGCCGTGCACCTCGCAGCGCATGGCCAGCTTGCCCTTGTGGCCGAGCACCGGCTTCAGCTCGGTGGGCTCGCCGATGATGCACAGCAACGGCTTGTGCGGACGCCGCTCCAGCGCCGCGAGCAGCGAACGGACGCCCAGGCAGCCGACTTCCTCGTCGTAGGAGAACGCCAGGTGCACCGGCAGGCGCAACGGCGCGGCGAGGAACGCCGGGACGGCCGCCAGCACGCAGGCCAGGTAGCCCTTCATGTCCGCCGTGCCACGCCCGTAGAGGCGACCATCGCGCTCGCTGAGCCGGAACGGCGGCACGCTCCAGGCCTGGCCGTCCGCCGGCACCACGTCGGTATGCCCGGAAAGGCAGACGCCGCCACGGTCGCTGGGGCCGATGGTGGCGTAGAGATTGGCCTTGCGGCCGTCGGCGTCGAAGAACAGTTCGCTGTCGACGCCGAAACCCGCCAGGTAGTCGCGGACGTAGTCGATCAGCGCCAGGTTGGACTCGCGGCTGACGGTGTCGAAGGCCACCAGGTCGGCGAGGATGTCGCGGCTGCCGGGCATGTCGGGCTCCAGGGCGCAGGTCTCGCGCTGCGCCGTCGAGGAAGGGAACGACCCGCTCACTCGTCGCCGGGCACGCCGTAGCTCGGCGCACGGGTCGGGTCGAGGGCGCGGGTCACATAGTCCTGCATCTGCGGCTTGTAGGCGAGCCACAGTCGCTCGAGCTGGCCGATGGGGTCGTGCTCGGCCCAGTCGACGCGCAGGTCGACCACCGGCCAGAGCAGGTCGCCGACCACCGACAGCGCCGCCGAATGCACCGGCCCGGCTTCGCCACCAGCGGCCAGCGCGGCACGCATCGCCGCCAGCAGGCGCTCGGCGAGCAGGCCTTCGGCGTTCTCGAAGGCATCCACCATCGCCTCGATCACTTCCGGCGCGGCCAGCAGGTTGCCGGCCGCCACGCATTGTTCGCCGGCCCGCGCATGGTGCACGCCGAGCGCCTCGCGGCCGGTGAACAGCGCGGTGCGGCCGTGCTGGTCGATCACCGTGACCTGGCGATACTGGCCATAGCCGTTGCTGCTCAGCGCCTGGTCCAGCGCTTCGCCAGGGGCCAGGCCCTGGTCGAGGCGGTCGAGGATCTGCGGGCCGAGCGCCGGCAGGGTGATGTTCTGCGTAGCCACCGCGCCGGTGCCGGCGCGCAGCCAGGGACAACGGGCGCCGACGGCGATGCTCGACGAGCTGATGGCGATGCCCAACTGGCCGGTTTCGGCGCAGCGGCCGACGATGGAAAAGGTCATGGCGCGCGCCTCCTCATTGCTGCCAGTCGTCGGGAATCACCGCGATCACGTCGATCTCCATCAGCCACTGCGGCTGGCCGAGGGCCGAGACCACCAGTCCGGTGGAGATCGGGAACACCCCTTTGAGCCACTTGCCGACTTCGCGATAGACCGGCTCGCGGTAGCGCGGATCGATCAGGTAGGTGGTGGTCTTGACGATGTGCGAGAGGTCGCTGCCGGCTTCCTCAAGCAGTTGCTTGACGTTCTTCATCGCCTGCTCGGCCTGGGCGCGCGGGTCGCCGAGGCCGACCAGGTTGCCGTCGAAGTCGGTGCCGACCTGGCCGCGCACGTACACCGTGTTGCCGGCGCGCACGGCCTGGCAGAGATCGTTGTCCAGGGACTGGTTGGGGTAGGTGTCCTTGGTGTTGAACATGCGAATGCGGGTATGGGTAGGCATCAGCTGACTTCCTGGAGGCTGGTTTGCGGAGCTTGCGAGGCGCGGTCCTGTTCCTGGCGCTGGGCGGCGTCGCGGTATGCGAGGTACTTGCGCTGGATGGCGATGTGGTCGGCGACATGGCGCGCGTCGTGCCAGACGCCCCAGATGAACGAGGAGCCGCGCCGCGACAGCCAGGGCAGGCCGATGAAATACACGCCGGGTTCGCTGGACACGCCACGCTGGTGGCGCGGCTTGCCGTCGCGGTCGAAGGCATCGACCTGCAGCCAGCCGAAGTCGACGGCATAGCCGGTGGCCCAGATGATGCTGCCCACCCCGGCCTCGGCCAGGTCCAGTTCGAGGATCGGATCGGTCACGCACTGCGGGTCCGGCAGCCGGCGGCGCGCCTCGGGCTCTTCCGGCAGGTCGAGGCCGTTGCGGGCGATATAGGCGTCGGCGGCGTCGAGCAACGCCAGGTAGTTCTCGTCGCCGCGCGCCAGGTTCTCCGCCAGGTCCGGCCGGAAGGTCGCGACGCCGTCGACGAAGGATTCGGTCAGTCCGACCAGGGTCACGCCCTGATGCGCCAGGGCGCGGAAGTCCACGGTATGTCCGCCGCGGGCACCGCTCACGGCGATGGTCACATGCTCGCGCCCGGGCTTGGCGACTTCCGCATCCCATTCGCCGAGCACGCCCAGCCACCAGCAGAAGTCGCGGTTGCGGTAGGAACGCGGCGGACGGTCATGAGCGCCCACCGAGAGGTAGACCTGGCGCCCGGCACGTTGCAGCTCGTCGGCGATCTGTACCCCCGACGAACCGGCGCCGACCACCAGTACCGCACCTTCGGGCAGCTGCTGCGGGTTGTAGTAGTGGGCCGAGTGGAACTGCCGGATACGCTCGTCGCGCGGCGCGATCGGCGGGATCACCGGACGCTGGAACGGGCCAGTGGCGGCGACCACGCGGTTGGCCTCGATGGTCCCGGCGGAGGTTTCCACGGTGAAGCCGGGGCGGCCGACATTGCGCACCACCTTCCTCACCTCGACGCCGGTACGGATCGGCGCGTCGAATTTCTTCGCGTAGGCCTCGAAATAGGCCGCCACCTGGTCCTTGCCGGGGAAACCGTCGGGATCGATGTCGAATTCCATTCCCGGGAAGCGGTCGTGCCAGGCCGGGCCGTTGGCCACCAGCGAGTCCCAGCGTCCGCTGCGCCAGGCCTCGGCGATGCGGTTGCGCTCCAGGACCAGGTGCGGCACGCCGAGCCGGCTCAGGTGCTCGCTCATCGCCACGCCGGCCTGGCCGGCGCCGACGACGAGGGTGTCGGTCTTTTCCACGGTCCCGTCCGTGCGCGAGGGCAAGGCGGTGCGATTCAGGTCGGTCATGGCTCGGTTCCTCGGACTCTGGTCGTTCTTGTTCTGCGGTTGCGTGATGGCCGCATTCTGTTCAGAGCCGGGGAATAGCGAAATTATGATTTTTGTAGTCGCTGGCTAGGGAAAAGCTGCACGCCCGCGCGGTCGGCGGGCGGCAGAGGCGTCGCTCAGGACCTGCCGACGATCTGGCGAGCTGGAGAAACCGGGCGAAAACGGCCGGGGAAGCGGAGTCTCCGAACGGCAACCGAGTTTTCCGAAGCCGTTTCCAACGCGGTTTTGCCGACGTACAGAGTCCGCGAAGGTTTTCAGAGGATCGGCGAGACCAGCCGCGCCACGCGCATCCCCAGTTGCTGCAGGCGGCGCACGCTGCGGCGGTCTTCCGGAGTGAATTCGAGCGACTCGGCGAAGTCCGCCTCGAGCATCGCCTCCACCTCACCGGCGAAGCCCTCGTCGACGGTCACCACCATCACCTCGAAATTCAGCCGGAACGAACGGTTGTCCAGGTTGGCGCTGCCGACGGCGGCGGTGTCGCGGTCCACCAGCACCACCTTCTGGTGGAGGAAGCCGGGCTGGTAGCGGAACACCTTGACCCCGGCACGGATCGCCTCCAGCGCGTAGAGGCTGGACGCGGCATACACCGTGCGGTGGTCCGGGCGCGAGGGGATCAGCAGGCGCACGTCGACGCCGCGCAGCACCGCCAGGCGCAGGGCGGCCATCACCGCTTCGTCGGGAACGAAATACGGCGAGGTGATCCAGACCCGCTCGTGGGCGGCGTTGATCATCTCGACGAAGAACAGCGAGCAGGTTTCCTGGGCATCCGCCGGGCCGCTGGCGACCACCTGGCAGAGCGCGCCCTCGCTGTCGTACTGCGGCGGCAGGATCAGCGGCGGCAGGCTGTGGGTCGCCCAGTACCAGTCCTCGGCGAAGCTTTCCTGCAGGCACGCCACCGCCGGCCCGCGCAGTTCCATGTGGGTGTCGCGCCAGGGCGCCAGCGGCGGCTTCTCGCCGAGGTACTCGACGCCGACGTTGTGCCCGCCGACGAAACCGCACTCGCCATCCACCACCACGACCTTGCGGTGGTTGCGGAAATTCACCTGGAAGCGGTTGAGCATGCCGCTGCCGGTGCTGAAGCCGTGCACCTGCACGCCGCCCTGGCGCAGCCGCTCGACATAGCGGTGCGGCAGCGCGTGGCTGCCGATGGCGTCATAGAGGAAGAACACCTCGACGCCGTTGGCCGCGCGTTCCAGCAGCAGTTGCTGGAGGCGCTGGCCGAGGGCGTCGTCGCGGACGATGAAGAACTGCACCAGGATCACCTGGCGGGCGGCGGAGATCGCCTTGAACATCGCTTCGAAGCTGGCCTCGCCGTTGACCAGCAGGCGCACCCGGTTGTTCGCCAGGGTCGGCGTGCGGGTCATCCGCACCAGCGCCTTGAGCCCCTTGTAGCCGCTGACCTGGCGGGCCGCCAGGGCCTCCTCGACCCAGGGACGCCAGTCCAGCTCGGCGGCCGCCAGGTGCATCTCGCGGTTGGCCTGGCGCCGCGCCTCGATGTAGGCGTCGAAACGGCTGCGACCGAACACCAGGTACGGCAGCAGGGTCAGGTACGGCATGAATACCAGCGAGGTGGCCCAGGCGATCGCGCCCTGTGCGGTGCGCACGGTGAGCACGGCATGGATGGCGGCGACGAAGCCGAGTACCTGGATGCCGACCAGCAGCAGGCCGAGGTAGGTGGTGGAGGTCATTGCGCGAGGTCGATCCTTGTCCACTCCGGTGGCGGCCATCATAGCCCTCTCCGGGGTAGGTCTGGCCAGCCTGGCAAACAGCCAGGGGGCGAGGCGGGATTGGCAGGATCCGTGGGATCGACGTCATTCGGCCGCGCTCGCCCTGCCCTACGCTGTTCCCATCGAAAACCACCGCAGACCGAGGAGCCCGCCATGAGCGACGTCCGTCCCCCGCTTCCCCCCTTCACCGCCGAAACCGCCGCGCAGAAGGTCCGCGCCGCCGAGGACGGCTGGAACAGCCGCGACCCGCAGCGCGTCTCGCTGGCCTACAGCCCCGACAGCGTCTGGCGCAATCGCTCGACCTTCGTCCGCGGCCGCGAGCGGATCGTCGAATTCCTCAGCAGCAAGTGGCAGCGCGAGCAGGAGTACCGGCTGATCAAGGAACTCTGGGCGTTTACCGGCAACCGCATCGCCGTGCGCTTCGCCTATGAATGGCACGACGACTCGGGCAACTGGTTCCGCTCCTACGGCAACGAGAACTGGGCGTTCGATGAGCAGGGCTTGATGTACGAACGTCACGCCAGCATCAACGACCTGCCGATCCGCGAGGACCAGCGGCTGTTCCGCTGGCCGCTGGGGCGCCGGCCGGACGACCATCCGTCGCTCGGCGAACTCGGACTCTGAACCCGCGCCGGCAGGAGCGCGCGCACTCCCCGTTGGCGGCCCCGGGCGGCCAGCGCCTGTTCCATCCGCGACATTGCCCTCCGTCGTTGCGGTCGCACGCTTGACGCTTTCGGCACGACCCTGGTCGTTTTCGGGCCGGGTCGCGCCGGGCCCCGACGATATGCTGCCCCCAAAGCGTCGGCACAAGTCCCGGCGCGCCCAGCCTGAAAGGGGTATGCCAGATGAGCCCAGCCGAATTGCACGCCGACAGCATCGTCATCGACGGTCTGATCATCGCCAAGTGGAACCGCGAACTGTTCGAGGACATGCGCAAGGGCGGCCTGACCGCCGCCAATTGCACCGTATCGGTATGGGAAGGCTTCCAGGCGACGGTGAACAATATCGTCGCCAGCAACAAGCTGATCCGCGACAACAGCGACCTGGTGATCCCGGTGCGCAGCACCGCGGACATCCGCAAGGCCAAGGAGCAGGGCAAGACCGGCATCCTCTACGGCTTCCAGAATGCCCACGCATTCGAGGACCAGATCGGCTACGTCGAGGTGTTCAAGCAGCTCGGCGTGGGCATCGTGCAGATGTGCTACAACACCCAGAACCTGGTCGGCACCGGCTGCTACGAGCGTGACGGCGGGCTCTCCGGCTTCGGTCGGGAGATCGTCGCGGAGATGAACCGGGTCGGCATCATGTGCGACCTCTCCCACGTCGGCAGCAAGACCTCCGAAGAGGTCATCCTCGAATCGAAGAAACCGGTCTGCTACTCCCACTGCCTGCCGTCCGGCCTCAAGGAACACCCGCGCAACAAGTCCGACGAGGAGCTGAAGTTCATCGCCGACCATGGCGGCTTCGTCGGCGTGACCATGTTCGCGCCGTTCCTCAAGAAAGGCATCGACTCGACCATCGACGACTACGCCGAGGCCATCGAGTACGTGATGAACATCGTCGGCGAGGACGCCATCGGCATCGGCACCGATTTCACCCAGGGCCACGGCCACGACTTCTTCGAGTGGCTGACCCACGACAAGGGCTACGCCCGGCGCCTGACCAACTTCGGCAAGATCGTCAACCCGCTGGGCATCCGCACCGTCGGCGAATTCCCCAACCTCACCGAGACCCTGCTCGAGCGCGGCATGCCCGAGCGCGTGGTGCGCAAGGTGATGGGCGAGAACTGGGTAAGGGTCCTGCGCGACGTCTGGGGCGAGTAACTCCCGGCCCACTCCCGACTCGTCGCCTCTTCCTCCAGGGAGGGGCATTGCATCGCACCCATCTTCCCTCTCCCCGCCTCTCTCCCCGAAGGGAGAGAGGGAGTCTAAAGAATCGGAGCTTACACCATGGCCAAACACGCCCCCCAACTGCCCATCGAGGTCGACAGCGAGACCGGCGTCTGGACCACCGACGCCCTGCCGATGCTCTACGTACCGCGACATTTCTTCGTCAACAACCACATGGGCATCGAGGAAGTGCTGGGCGCCGACGCCTACGCCGAGATCCTCTACAAGGCCGGCTACAAGTCCGCCTGGCACTGGTGCGAGAAGGAAGCCGAATGTCACGGCCTGGAGGGCGTGGCGGTGTTCGAGCACTACATGAAGCGCCTGTCCCAGCGCGGCTGGGGCCTGTTCGAGATCGAGCGGATCAACCTCGAGGAAGGCACCGCCGAGGTCCGCCTGCGGCACTCCGCCTTCGTCTACGTCTACGGCAAGGTCAATCGCAAGGTCGACTACATGTTCACCGGCTGGTTCGCCGGCGCCATGGACCAGATCCTCGCCGCCCGCGGCAGCAGCCTGCGCACCGTGGCCGAACAGGTCTACAGCGGCGCCGAGGACGGTCACGAAGACGGCCTGTTCGTCGTCAAACCCCTGTAAGCCGAGGAAAGGGTCATGGCCTTCGAAGCAATGTTCCAGCCGATCCAGATCGGCAAGCTGACCATCCGCAACCGCGTGCTCTCCACCGCCCACGCCGAGGTCTACGCCACCGACGGCGGGATGACCACCGAGCGCTACGTGAAGTACTACGAGGAAAAGGCCAAGGGCGGCATCGGCCTGGCCATCTGTGGCGGCTCCTCGGTGGTCGCCATCGACAGCCCGCAGCAGTGGTGGAGTTCGGTGAACCTGTCCACCGACCGGATCATCCCGCACTTCCAGAACCTGGCGGACGCCATGCACAAGCACGGCGCCAAGATCATGATCCAGATTACCCACATGGGGCGCCGTTCGCGCTGGGACGGCTACCACTGGCCGACCCTGATGTCGCCGTCGGGTATCCGCGAGCCGGTGCACCGCGCCACCTGCAAGACCATCGAGGTGGAGGAGATCTGGCGGGTCATCGGCAACTACGCGCAGGCCGCCCGCCGCGCCAAGGAAGGCGGCCTGGACGGTGTCGAGCTGTCCGCCGTGCACCAGCACATGATCGACCAGTTCTGGAGCCCGCGGGTCAACAAGCGCACCGACGAATGGGGTGGCAGCTTCGAGGGGCGCATGAAGTTCGGCCTCGAGGTGCTCAAGGCGGTGCGCGCCGAGGTCGGCGAGGACTTCTGCGTCGGCATGCGCATCTGCGGTGACGAGTTCCACCCGGACGGCCTGTCCCACGAGGACATGAAGCAGATCGCCAAGTACTACAGCGATACCGGCATGCTCGACTTCATCGGCGTGGTCGGCTCCGGCTGCGACACCCACAACACCCTGGCCAACGTCATCCCCAACATGACCTTCCCGCCGGAGCCGTTCCTGCACCTGGCGGCCGGCATCAAGGAAGTGGTCGACGTGCCGGTGCTGCACGCGCAGAACATCAAGGACCCGAACCAGGCTACGCGCATCCTCGAAGGCGGCTACGTGGACATGGTCGGCATGACTCGCGCGCACATCGCCGACCCGCACCTGATCGCCAAGATCAAGATGGGCCAGGTCGACCAGATCAAGCAGTGCGTCGGCGCCAACTACTGCATCGACCGCCAGTACCAGGGCCTGGACGTGCTGTGCATCCAGAACGCCGCGACCTCCCGCGAATACATGGGCGTGCCGCACATCATCGAGAAGTCCGCCGGACCGAAGCGCAAGGTGGTGGTGGTCGGCGGCGGGCCAGCCGGGATGGAAGCGGCCCGCGTGGCGGCCGAGCGCGGCCACGACGTGACCCTGTTCGAGAAGAAGGAGCAGCTCGGCGGCCAGATCACCACCGCCGCCAAGGCGCCGCAACGCGACCAGATCGCCGGCATCACCCGTTGGTACCAGCTGGAGCTGGCGCGCCTGGGCATCGACCTGCGCCTGGGCACCGCGGCCGACCCCGAGACCATCCTCGACCTGCGCCCGGACGTGGTGGTGCTGGCCAACGGCGGACATCCGTTCCTCGAGCAGAACGAACACTGGGGCGCCGCCGACGGCCTCGTGGTGAGCAGCTGGGACGTGCTCGACGGCACGGTCGAGCCAGGCAAGAACGTGCTGGTCTACGACACCATCTGCGAGTTCAGCGGCATGTCGGTGGCGGACTTCCTCGCCGACAAGGGCGCCCAGGTGGAGATCGTCACCGACGACATCAAGCCGGGCGTGGCCATCGGCGGCACCACCTTCCCCACCTACTACCGCAGCATGTATCCCAAGGAAGTGATCATGACCGGCGACCTAATGCTGGAGAAGGTCTACCGCGAGGGCGACAAGCTGGTGGCGGTGCTGGAGAACGAATACACCGGCGCGCGGGAAGAGCGGGTGGTCGACCAGGTGGTGGTGGAAAACGGCGTGCGCCCCGACGAGAGCCTCTACTACGCGCTCAAGCAGGGCTCGCGGAACAAGGGCCAGATCGACGTCGAGGCGCTGTTCGCGATCCAGCCGCAGCCCTGCCTCAGCCAGCCCGGAGAAGGCTACCTGCTGTTCCGCATCGGCGACTGCGTGGCCCAGCGCAACACCCATGCGGCGATCTATGACGCGCTGCGCTTGTGCAAGGATTTCTAAGACACGCCTCGTGGCATCCGACCGGCACGGCCGCCCCCCCTCTCCCGCAAGCGGGAGAGGGGGCCGATCCAGCGCCGCCTGACGTCCCGCAGGGAGACCAGAAATGCTCGACACCCTCCTTCCCGTTCTGCTCTTCGCCGCCCTGGCACTTGCCGTGCTCGGCGCCGCGAAGCGCTTCCTCATGTGGCGCCGCGGCCGACCCGCCAAGGTCGACTGGATCGGCGGCCTCTTGCAGATGCCGCGTCGCTACCTGGTGGACCTGCACCATGTGGTAGAGCGCGACAGGTACATGTCCAGGACCCACGTCGCCACCGCCGGCGGCTTCGTCCTGGCGGCGCTGCTGGCGATCCTGGTACACGGTTTCGGGCTGCACGGCCGGATCCTCGGCTTCGCCCTGCTGGCGGCCACGGCGCTGATGTTCGTCGGCGCGCTGTTCGTCGCCCGCCGCCGCCTCGACCCACCGTCGCGGCTGTCGAAGGGCCCCTGGATGCGCCTGCCGAAGAGCCTGCTGGCGTTCGCCGCGAGCTTCTTCCTCGCCACCCTGCCGGTGGCCGGCATCCTGCCGGAAGGCTTCGGCGGCTGGTTCCTCGCCGGCCTCCTCGCCATTGGCGTGGTCTGGGGCGTGTCCGAGCTGTTCCTCGGCATGACCTGGGGCGGGCCGATGAAGCACGCCTTCGCCGGTGCCCTGCACCTGGCCTGGCACCGCCGCGCCGAACGCTTCGGCGGCGGCCGCTCCACCGGCCTCAAGGCGCTCGACCTGGCCGATCCGCAGGCGCCGCTGGGCGTGGAAAAACCCAGCGACTTCACCTGGAACCAGTTGCTCGGGTTCGACGCCTGCGTGCAGTGCGGCAAGTGCGAGGCGATGTGCCCGGCGTTCGCCGCCGGCCAGCCGCTGAACCCGAAGAAGCTGATCCAGGACATGGTCATCGGCCTGGCCGGAGGCAACGACGCGAAGTTCGCCGGCAGCCCCTATCCAGGCAAACCGCTGGGCGAGCACGGCGGCGGCCCGCACCAGCCGATCGTCGCGCTGGATGGCAAGGCCCTGGTCGACGCCGACACCCTATGGTCCTGCACCACCTGCCGGGCCTGCGTCGAGGAGTGCCCGATGATGATCGAGCACGTCGACGCCATCGTCGACATGCGCCGCCACCTGACCCTGGAGAAAGGCGCCACGCCGAACAAGGGCGCCGAGGTGCTGGACAACCTGATCGCCACCGACAACCCCGGCGGTTTCGCCCCCGGCGGCCGGTTGAACTGGGCGGCCGACCTGAACCTGCCGCTGATGAACGAGAAGAAGAGCGCCGACGTGCTGTTCTGGGTCGGCGACGGCGCCTTCGACATGCGCAACCAGCGCACCCTGCGCGCCTTCGTGAAGATCCTCAAGGCGGCCGCGGTGGACTTCGCCGTGCTCGGCCTGGAGGAGCGCGACAGCGGCGACGTGGCGCGCCGGCTGGGCGACGAGGCGACCTTCCAGAACCTGGCCAGGCGCAATATCGCGACCCTGGCGAAATACCGCTTCACCCGCATCGTCAGCTGCGACCCGCACAGCTTCCATGTGCTGAAGAACGAATACGGCGCCCTCGGCGGCGACTACCAGGTACTGCACCACAGCACCTTCATCGACGAACTGCTGCGCGCCGGCACACTGCAACCGGGCCGCAGCAAGGCCGGCAGCGTCACCTACCACGACCCCTGCTACCTGGGCCGCTACAACGGCGAGTACGAGGCGCCGCGCAACGTGCTGCGCGCACTCGGCATCGAGGTCAAGGAAATGCAACGCTCCGGCTTCCGCTCGCGCTGTTGCGGCGGCGGTGGCGGCGCGCCGATCACCGACATCCCCGGCAAGCAACGGATTCCCGACATGCGCATGGCCGACATCCGCGAGACCGGCGCCGAGCTGGTGGCCGTCGGCTGCCCGCAGTGCACCGCGATGCTCGAAGGCGTGGTGGCACCGCGGCCGGAGATCAAGGACATCGCCGAGCTGGTGGCGGAAGCGCTGATAGAGCAGGCGGAAGCGCCGGCAAAAAAGCCGGTGCGGCGTGAAGCCGTGGCGGAGGTGCATTGATGAGAGTGTCGAGCTTCACATCAAATCCGCTGCTGACCGGGGCAGCACGGATAGCGGCCTCTCCCTCCAGGGAGGGGGCCGCGGGATTGGGTAGCCGCAGCCACAGGAAGCATTCCGCATGAACGACATCGTCCGTCGCGATCCACGCGCCGAATGGATCGCCCGCAACCGCCTGCATCCGCTGCATGCGGCCATGCACTCCGCCCAAGGCGGCGAGGTGCGCTGGATGGGCCCCCACGGCGTGGTCCGCAAGAACCCGCACGCCGTCGGCTTCGTCGGCCCCAACGGCATCCGCCGCATCGATCGCTCCGGCGGCCAGCAGGGCAGCGGCGCGCGCCGCGCCAGCGCAGTGCAGGAAGCGCAGTTGCCGCTGCATGTGGTCGAGCAACCGGCATTCCTCGTCGCGGTGGTCCCGGACATGGTCGGCGGCCGTCTCTCCAGCCACGACAAGGACCTCCTCGGACTGGCCCGCAAGCTCGCCGGCAACGACGGCGCGGTGCTCGCCGTGGTGTTCGGCGAACACAAGGAAAGCGCCTTCGACAACGCCGGCGTCGACCGCCTGCTGCACCTCGCCGGCGGCGAGTACGACGGCTACGCGCCCGAGCAGCGAATACTCGCCCTGCGCAACCTGGAGAACCAGCTCGCCCCGCGCCACTGGCTGTTCCCGGACAGTCGCAACGGCGGCGGCGAACTGGGCCGGCGCCTGGCCGCTGCGCTCGGCGAACGGCCGGCCGGTCGCGTCTGGCAGGTCGAGGACGGCCGCTGCATCGGCCGCGCCGGCGCCGGCCGCGAGGACATCCAGCGCGCCCTGCCGCGCCTGCTGCTGGCCGCGGCGGAATGCGCCGAGCCGGTCAGCGAAACCCGCCATGAGGCTCGCGAACTGCACATGGCCGCGCAGGTGGCGCGCAACCTGCCACGCATCGAGGACCTCGGCCCGGTGACCGTGGACCCGGCGCGGATCCCCATGGCCGAGGCCGAGTTCATTCTCTCCGGCGGCAACGGCGTGCAGGACTGGGCGCTGTTCCACCAGGCCGCCGCCGCCCTCGGCGCCACCGAGGGCGCCTCGCGGGTGGCGGTGGACGACGGGCACATGCCGCGCAACCGTCAGGTCGGCGCCACCGGTACCTGGGTCACCGCGCGGGTCTACCTGGCGGTGGGCATCTCCGGGGCGATCCAGCACCTGCAGGGCATAGGCGCCTGCGACAAAGTGGTGGCGGTGAACCGCGACGCCGGCTGCGACATGATCAAGCGCGCCGATCTCTCGGTGATCGGCGACTCGACGGAAATCCTCCGCGCGCTGATCCGCCTGGCCGAGGCACATCGCAACGGCGCCGCCCGCGATGCGGCCTGAACCCGCTTCCACGTACCTTTCATCGGTATCGAACCATGACTGAGCTGAACATCGTCGCGCTGGTCTCCATCGGCGCCCACCCCGCCTCCGGACGCCCGCGCCGCGCCGAACAGGACGCCCGCGCGGTGGAACTCGGCCTGCGCCTGAGCGGCCCGCGCCTGCAAGTGCTGCACGCCGGCGACCCGCACGCCGAGGCGCTGCGCGGCTATCTCGGCATGGGCCTGGAACGCTTGTCCGTGCTGGAACAGCCGGCCGGCGCCGACGCCCTGCCCGCACTGGCCGAGCACCTGCGCGACTCCCGCGCGCAACTGGTGCTCACCGGCAGCCAGGCGGAAACCGGGGAAGGCTCCGGGATGCTGCCCTTCCTCCTCGCCGAGCGCCTCGGCTGGCCACTGGTGGTCGGCCTGGCCGAGGTCGAGAAGGTCGAAGACGGCAGCGCCCAGGTCCTCCAGGCTCTGCCTCGCGGCCAGCGACGCCGACTGCGGGTACGCCTGCCGTTCGTCGCCAGCGTCGACAATGCCGCGCCGGTGGCCCGGCAGAGCGCCTTCGGCCCGGCTAGGCGTGGCGAGATCGAGGCCCATGAGGTGGAGGTGGTCGACGACCCGCTGCTCGCCGAAGACAGCCTGCAACCGGCCCGGCCGCGCCCGAAGCGGCTCAAGGTAATCAAGGCGAAGACCGGCGCCGAGCGGATGAAAGCCGCCACCGCCAAGGCCTCCGGCGGTACCGGGCAGGTACTCAAGGATCTTTCGGCGGAAGCCGGCGCCGAAGCCATCTTCAAGCTCCTGCGCGAGGAAGGCGTGATCCGCTGAAGCGGGTCAGAACGCACTGTGCGCCAGATCACAAGTTATGACGTGGTGACGATAAATTATTGTATTACGATAATTTATTCCCTAGTTTCGCCATCCAGACGCGAAACACACAGGGGAACCCGGCATGGCGCTGTCCACGCATCTCAGCAACCACAAGCTCTATCTGCTCGGCATGCTCTGCGCCATCCTGGCCTGGGGCATGGCCTGCATCGAACTCGGAGCGAACACCCACCTCTGGTTCTCCGGCCTCAGCGAGCAGGGCTACCTACAGGCCTGGAGCGATGAAATGCCGCGCCTGGCCAGCGACGGCTTCGTCCTGTCCTGGAGCAGCCGGGCGCTGCTGATGCTGCTGGACTACCTGCCGACCCTGCTTTCCGCGTTCGGCCTGGTGCTCACCGGCCTGTTCTTCCGCCGCCTGGCCAAGGGCGAACGCTGGTCGCAGCGCAACGCCAGGACCCTGGTGCACATCGGCCTGCTGTCCTTCCTGGCACTCTTGCTCCAGCCATTTATCAATACGCTGCAAGGTCTTGTACTATCTCTCGACCTGCCCGACGGCGAGCGTGTCCTGAGCGTTTCGATAGGACTCACTTCCGAAGCGGCCTACGAGTTCCTCAAGGCGATCTTTCTCTGCTCGTTCGGCCTGATGATGAGCGAAGCCAGGAAACTGGACGAAGAAGTAAGAGCCTTCATATGACGACCCCATGATCATCATCCGACTAGACGTCATCCTGGCGAAGAACAAGGTCCGCTCCAAGGAGCTGGCGGAAGCCATCGGTATCACCGAACAGAACCTGTCCCTGCTGAAGAACGGCAAGGTCAAGGGCATCCGCCTCGACACCCTGGAGAAGATCTGCGCCTTCCTGGACTGCCAGCCGGGCGACATCCTGGAATACGTCGCGGACGACTGATCCCCGCTCCACCCTTTCCCAACCAGAAACCATGAACAGACACCTGAACCTCTCGGGCGTTGCGCTCGCGCTCGCCCTGATCTCGGGCTGCGGCCCCTCCGTCCGCTACCAGTACGTGATGCCGCCGAGCGAGGCGGGACGCACCTGCGTCGCCCAGTGCCGCACGCAACAGAGCCAGTGCGAAAGCCTCGCGCGCCTGGAATGGCAGAACGAAAACCGCCTGCGCGAAGCGGAACGGCGCAGCTACCACTATTGCAGCCAGGGCAAGAGCAAGAAGCAGGCGCGCAAGGAATGCCTGGCGCCAGGCTATTCCTCCTCGTTCGGCTACAACGGCTTCGGCGGCTCCGGCAACTTCAACTGCAGTTCCGACTACGACCGCTGCTTCACCGACATCTGCGGCGGCACCATCCGCCGCATCGTCGAGCAACCTCAATGATCGGAGTATCCCCATGAGCCGACGCCTCTTCCCTCTCCTGCCGTTCCTGTTCCTGGTCGGCTGCGCCCAGGGCTATCCCTCCTTCTCCGGCATCCTTCCGGACGTCCGCGTCAGCGGCGACGAACGCAGCTACGCCGAGCGCGCCGATGACTGCCTGAAGCGGCGCAACTGCCCACCGGCCACCGATCGCGATCCCTTCGTCGCCGACCCCGGGCACTACTCGCTGGGCGGCAGCTTTCACTGGTGAAGCCGGGTGCCGAAGCCTGGCAACCGACCACGGACCTGGCTTCGGCAGGCGCTTTTCTTTATCCTGCGCGCCCTTTGAACGACTGGGACGAGATCATGCTGGAGAACACCCTGGAACGCCTGGAAACCCTGGTAGCCGAGCTGCTGCAACAGAACCAGGCCCTGCGCGACAGCCACGACCAGCTTCAGCAGCAGCTGCGCCAGGCCACCGAGGAAAACGAAACCCTGCAACTCTCCATGCTCGAGCAGGAAGAAAAGCAGAGCGGCACCCAGGCCCGCCTGGAAGCCCTGGTCGAGCGCCTCAGCGCGCAGCAACCGGTTAGCGCATGAGCCGCGACGGCGTCCAGGTCCTGTCGATCCTCGGTCGGGACTATTCGATCCGCGTGCCGGCCGGCGAGGAGAGGGCCCTAGCGGACGCCGCCGCGTTGCTGCAAGCGGAAGTGGACGCCAACAAGCGCAAGTTTCCCTACGTCACCAGCAACGAGCTGGTGGTGCTCTCCGCGCTCAATCTCTGCGCCCGCCAGCTCGGCGCGAACGACGGCGAGTCGCCGCGCCTGCGAGCGGTGGAGCAGCGCCTGGAGGCGCTGGTCGAGCGGATCGCCGGGGCATCCGGCTAGTCGCGCGTCTGCGGACTCGCCCAATACAGCTGCCGATGCCCGCGCGCCTGGTAGTCCTTGACCAGCGCGCAGGCCTCGTCGCGCGTCAGGTCGCGGCGCATGACGAAGGCATTGCCGTTGTCGTCCTGGCGCCACAGGCACCAGCGCGTTTCCTCCGCCGGCTTCGCCGCCACCGCGTCAGGCCTTCAGGGTCGAAGTCTTGCGCAAGCGCAGCGCGAGCATGACCAGCAACACGCCGAAGAACACCGCGTAGGCGCCGATCACCCAGACCACCGCCAGCGCCCCGGCGCCGGGGTTGGCGATCATCAGCACGCCGAACAGCACCGAGATGGCGCCAGAGAGGATCATCCACCATTCGTTCTGGATCGACTTGCGCAGGCGGATCGCCGCGACGATCTGGAAGATGCCCATCGCCAGCGCCCAGCCGGCGATGATCAGGAGCAGGCCGATGGCGGTCAGTTGCGGCCAGAAGAACGCAACCAGGCCGGCCGCCACGCCGATCACCCCGACCAGCGCCAGCGGCCAGTTGAACTGCCCATCGCTGCGCATGTTGAACGCGGCGATCAGGGCGAACGCTCCGTCCACCAGCGCGTAGGCGCCCCAGAACAGCACCAGCACGGTCAGCGCCAGGGCCGGCGAGAGCAGGGTCAGGACGCCGAACACCAGCGCCGCCACGCCGCGCAGGGCCACCAGTTTCCAGTGCTTGCCCAGTTCGGCCCACAGGGGATTGTTTTCCACGCTTGCCTCCAGAGGCCGCCCTTGAGCGGCCCGTTCAGGTTGAGTCCTCCCACCTTAGTCCTTTTGCCGGGAGGCTGTCAGGGGGCGGAGGCGGGAGGCAAGGCGAGCGCGCGGGCTCAGGGCCGGGACTTCTCCGCCGGCCGCTGGCGGCGCCAGCAGGCGAACAGGTTCCAGGCCAGCAGCAGGCTGACGAAAGCGGAACTGACGTAGAACAGCAGGTTGTCCATGACCTTTCCTCCGCAGCGGCGCCCCGCCAGGGGGCGCCTCGTCCGGCTTAGCTGCCGGCCACCTTGCGCACGTGGGCGGACTCCTCGCCGAGGTTGTTCAGCATGCGCTCGCTGTACCAGTCGAGGAAATTGATCACGCCGAACTCGTAGGTCTTCGAGTATGGACCAGGCTGGTAGGCGTCGGAGTTGATCCCGCGCTGGTTCTCCTCGGCCAGCCGGCGATCCTGGTCGTTGGTCGCGTCCCATACCTCGCGCAGGCGCGCCACGTCGTAGTCGACGCCTTCCACCGCGTCCTTGTGCACCAGCCATTTGGTGGTGACCAGGGTTTCCTGGGCGCTGATCGGCCACACGGTGAAGACGATCAGGTGGTCGCCCATGCAGTGGTTCCAGGAGTGCGGCAGGTGCAGGATGCGCATCGAGCCGAGGTCGGGGTTCTTGATCCGGCCCATGAGCTTCTTGCTGCCCTGCTTGCCGTCCATGGTCATCGACACGGTGCCGTCCAGCAGCGGCATGCGCACGATGCGATTGCGCAGGCCGAAGCTGGCGTGGGCGTACGGGATCTTCTCGGCGTCCCAGGCGCTGGTGCAGGCCGCCACCTGGTCCTTGAACGCCTGGCTGGCGCGCGGGTCGGTGACGTCGTCCCACTCCAGCAGGGTCTTCAGCAGTTCCGGGTGGGAGCCGTTGCAGTGGTAGCACTCGCGGTTGTTCTCGATCACCAGCTTCCAGTTGGCGGCTTCGCGGATGGTGGTCTGCACCGCCACCTTGGCGTTCTCCATGTCGTACGGCTCCATGTAGTGCTCGAGCGTCGCCAGGAAGTCGTCGATGGCCGGCGGGTTCTCCGCCAGGCTGATGAAGATGTAGCCGCCGGCGGTCTTCACCTGGATCGGCTTCAGGCCGTACTCCTTCATGTCGAAGTCGGCGCCCATCTCGGTGCCGGCGAACAGCAGGCGGCCATCCAGCTCGTAGGTCCACTGGTGGTAGGGGCAGACCAGCTTGGCCACCTTGCCCTTCTCGCTCACGCACAGGCGCGAGCCGCGGTGCCGGCAGACATTGTGGAAGGCATGCACCTGGCCTTCGGCGCCACGGATCACCAGGACCGGGTTCTTGCCGATCTGCAGGGTGAGGAAATTGCCCTTGGCGGGAATCTCGCAGGTCATGCCGGCGATCAGCCATTCCTTGTGGAAGATCTCCTGCATGTCGATCTCGAACAGGCGCTGGTCGCAGTAGAAGGGCTGCGGCAGCG
The DNA here is from genome assembly GCF_001813645.1 of Pseudomonas sp. HMSC063H08. NCBI lineage: Bacteria > Pseudomonadati > Pseudomonadota > Gammaproteobacteria > Pseudomonadales > Pseudomonadaceae > Pseudomonas > Pseudomonas sp. HMSC063H08. Next base: position 7,585 of record NZ_KV813599.1, on the reverse strand, counting down.
AGAAGCTGTGGTCGCGGCTGCGCAGCATGTCGGCGGTGGCCTTGCGGGCCGGTTCCAGGGGATCGCCGAGACTCAGGGTGGAAGTGACGTCCATCGGTAACTCCTCATGCCGCCCCCGCGCGGGTGGCGGCGGAAAAAGTGGCTGATACGGTTGCTACGCAAGGTGGCGTTCACAGCCTTCCTCATCCCGGCGCGGCGTCCGGAATCCCGCCCTGCCGATGGACGGGCCCCGCCGTGGCGGGAATGAAGGTCAGTCGCTCTACACGTCCGGGCTCTACCCTCCCGGGGTTCATGCAAACCCTCGTCTCGGCTGGTCTGGAGTGTGGGCCCGCGCCCGCCGCCGACCTTATCCATGGGCGACATGACCGCATCCGTTTCCGACGCTCCGGACCGCGCCCCAGCAGGCAGGTCGCGATAAGCATGTAAATGTCGCTGGCAGGTAAATGAGCGGCCACGGCGATGCGCACAATCCGCCCCATCAGGCCATCGTTCGGCCCCGTGCGCACGGAGAGATCATCATGTCGAGCAACTTCCTCAATCCGGTCACCACCCAGACCTGGGCCAACGGCCGGCACCTCGTGCGCTGCGTCAAGGTCATCCAGGAAACCTGGGACGTGCGCACCTTCTGCTTCATGGCCGACCAGCCGATCCTGTTCTTCTTCAAGCCGGGCCAGTTCGTCACCCTGGAGCTGGAGATCGACGGCGAGCCGGTGATGCGCTCCTACACCATCTCCAGCTCGCCCTCGGTGCCCTACAGTTTCTCCATCACCATCAAGCGGGTGCCGGGCGGGCGGGTTTCCAACTGGCTGCACGACAACCTCAAGGAAGGCCAGGAGCTACCGGTGCACGGTCCGGTCGGCCTGTTCAACGCCATCGACTTCCCGGCCGACAAGGTGCTGTTCCTCTCCGGCGGGGTCGGCATCACCCCGGTGATGTCCATGGCGCGCTGGTTCTTCGATACCAACGCCAACGTCGACATGGTCTTCGTCCACAGCGCCCGTTCGCCGAAGGACATCATCTACCACCGCGAGCTGGAGCACATGGCCTCGCGGATCGACAACTTCAGCCTGCACATCATCTGCGAGCGCCACGGCCTCGGCGAAGCCTGGGCCGGCTACCGCGGCTACCTGAACCTGCGCATGCTGGAACTGATCGCCCCGGACTTCCTCGAACGGGAAATCTTCTGCTGCGGGCCGACGCCCTACATGAGCGCGGTGAAGCACCTGCTGCAGGGCCACGGCTACGACATGAGCCGCTACCACGAGGAAGCCTTCGGGCCGACTCCGCCGGAGGTCCGCGCCGACGTCAGGGAACTGGCCGCGGAAGCCGCCGAGGCGCCGGAGGTACCGGTCGCCGACCAGCACCAGGTGGAATTCACCGCCACCGGCAAGAGCATCCGCGTCAGCCCCGGGGAAACCGTGCACGCCGCCGCCGCCAAGCTCGGCCTGCACATTCCGAAGGCCTGCGGGATGGGCATCTGCGGCACCTGCAAGGTAATGAAGACCGCCGGCGAGGTGGAGATGGAGCACAACGGCGGGATCACCGACGAGGATGTCGCCGAAGGCTACATCCTCTCCTGCTGCAGCGTGCCCAAGGGCGACGTGGTCATCGACTACTGAGGGCGCGAGGGAAACGCCAGGCGCTCCCAGTAGCGCCGCCGCGGCAGTTCCTCGGCCGGCAGCCAGCGTCCGGCGCAGGCCTGCAGCGGCTCGGCGGGAGCCTTCAGCAGCGAGTCCAGGGCCAGCACGTAGCGCCCCGTCCCCGCGCAGCGGAAGCACAGGTCGTCGTCGAAGCTGTCGAAGCACGGGTACTCGCCGAGGTCGTCGCGGTAGCGACGCAACGTCCGCTCTTGCACGTCGAGCAGCAGCAGGCGCCACTGGTCCCGCTCCAGCTCGCTTTCCTCGTAGCGCTGGACGTGCCGGGTCAGCGCCAGGTAGCGACCGTCCGCCGACCAGATCATTGGCGCCGCCAGGTTGCCCAAGCCGATGCCCGACGCGGTCAGCAGGTAGCCGTCGCGGCTGAACCCGGCGCGCACGTCCTCGTCGCGGTGCATGCCCTCGTAGTGGAAACCGAAGCCCCAGGCGGCGTCCTTCGCGCCCACTGACGGCAAGACGAAGTCGCCGTCGCTCCAGGGCCGCGGCGGTGCGTCCAGCCAGCGCGACGCGGGGCACAGCCGCCAGGCCGTGCCATCGAACGCCACCCGCGCCTGCTCGTAGTAATGCCGCCAGTCGTCGTGGAAGCGGCCGAATGCGTGCCAGGCGCCGGGCTCGGGCAAGCCTTCGTCGAAGCGGCGCAACAGGCCGGGGTCGCCTTCGCCCGGCCCGCCCGGCGGCTGGTAGGCGTTGCGGCCGAGCAGGTGGAGCAGATGCACCTGGCCATCGATGAAACCTTGCAGGTGTAGATCGGCCAGCGGCTCGGCGAGCCACTCCAGACGCCGCTCCCGGCTATCGAGTATGGCCAGGCGCTGCGGCAGGGTCGGCGCCTCGGCGAAGGCCACCAGGGCCAGGTAGCGACCGCAATCGGACACGCGGTGGTCGAGCGTCCACTCGCCATCCAGGCGCCAGTCGCCCAGGCGCAAGGCATAGGCGCCGCGCTCCGCCTCCTGATCGTCGCGCAACCACTCCCAGACGGCCCGGCTGCCATCGGCCAGCGGTGCGCTCTGCAACAGGCATCCCGGCCTGCCGGCCGCGCCATCCAGGGGCAGCAACAGGTCCAGGCGCGGCATGTCGGCCTCGCGCCAGCGCGGCCGGTCGTCCGCATCGCGAGCGTGCAGAAGGTAGAGGCTGGAATGGCTGTACGAACCCAGCGTGCCGTAGCGTTCGTAGGTCAGGCAGGGTTGCGCCAGGTCCAGGCCGAAGCGCAGCCAGCCATCCTCCAGCCCGAGCAGTTCGGGCCCGCCGGCATGGGGCTCGGCGGGCAACGCCGACCACGGCGCGCCCAGCGCACGCAGGCCGCCGTCCTCTCGCCAAAGCCAGTAGGTATCCTGCCCCAGGGGCTCGCCTGCTGCCTGCAGCGCCAGCGCCCGGCCGTCATCGTTCCAAGCCAATGGCGGCGCTTCCCGCGACAGGTAGAGGCCGCTGGCCTCGCCGTTTATCCACAGCTCGCCGCGGTTGGCGCGCAGCGGCGCGAAAGGATCGTCCAGGGCCAGCAGGCTGGCCGGCAGCCAGGGGCGGATTTCCAGCGCGGGCCCGCCAAGCGGGGACGGTAGCGGTTGCGCGCGCAGATCCCCGCTCCAGCGCTGCCATTCGCTTTCGGGCAGCCAGAGGTCGCCGATGGCAACGAAGGCCTCGGCCTCGCTGCCGGCCTTGAGCGCCTGCAGCTCGAGGCGCTGCGGTGCGTTGGACGTCAGCGGGCTGTGCCGGCCGATCACCTCGCGCTCGGTGACGCTGTCCAGCTCCCAGAAGTTGTCCACGGCACAGCGGTAAAGCAACCGCTCCTGCCGGTCGAAGATCGCCAGGCCCCACGCGCCTCGGCTCGGTATCGGCGAAACGAAGTGGCGGCCATCGCTGGAAAAGCGTGCCGAAGGATTGCAGTCGGGGATGAAGCAACCGTCGGGCATCAGGTAGTGGCATACCAGCGGGCCGCCCATGGCGATCTCGCCGCCGTCGAACAGGCGGATCGCCTCGCCCTCGGGGGTTCGCTCGGGCGCTTCGCCGCCCCAGGCGCTACCTCCCGCCGGCAGCGGTACGTCCAGCGCCTGCGGAGCCTGGCGCTCCAGGCGCAGGCCACGCTCGAAACGGATCTGCAGCAGCACGCCGCCGATCACCGCCAGCAAGCCACCGCCCAGTCCCAGCCAGAAGCCCGGCAGTGCCTGGCCCAGGGCGATGCCGCCACCCAGAACCCAGAAGAACAGCGCCTGTTGCAGGCGATACGGCACCTTGCCGCGCCAACGATCCATGGCCCACTCGGCGCCCAGCAGCAGCGCCCAACCCAGCGCTACCAGCGGCAACGGCAGGAGGACGCCAAGGGCCACCAGCACGGCGATCCAGGCGATCTCGCCGAGGCCTTCGAGCAACAAGCGGCCGAGCGGCTTGTCTGACATCCGATCATCCATGATCCATCCCACTTTCCTGGCAAAAGCCAAGGGTAATCAAGGCTCCGGCCAACCACCAGAGCCATCGCGCAGCTCTGTCCTTCTCATACTTGAAAACACCAGGGCGCCAAGGTTGTCCACATTCGGACTGGAATTCCATACAGGTGTCTTCTCGCCACCTTGGCGTTCTCGACGATCGATTGTAAGCATTTGAAGTTAAAGGTAAAAACGACAACTTCAAGTTGGTTTCAGGCTCCAGGAACAAAGCCCTTGCCGATCTCTGGAGAGGCCTTTCGAGGGTAGGTTGATAACAGACTTATCCACAGACCGTGTGGTCCATGAGACCCCCTGATACCCCGCGGGTCAACGATCGCTATACCGACGATGTCCACTCGCCCTGGCGCATGGGCTCCGCCAGCACATCCGGCTACCCTCCGGGTGAATCGCGCTTCTCCTCCGCTCGCGCTAGGCGCAGTCTCCTGCTCATTTAACGATCAATCCGCCAGAGACCCCGCCGTCCGGCCGCCCCAAGCGTGAGCGAACAATTTTTCCACAGGGCTTTACACTCCCCTTGGGGAAAACCAGAAAAATATTCACAGGATGAAGAAAAAACCTGGCCTATTCTGGCTCTTCATCCCTTCCCGCCCGGCCTGACCATTTATTGACCAACTCCATGCAGGCCTTACCTTATAAGGCTTACAGAACTATCCATACAGGTTGTCCACAAGGCTTTCCAGGCCTTTTGTGAGCAACCCTGCGTTTGTGCACATGTCCCCTAAAGCAAGCCGGCAGCCTGTTGACAGAAAATCCGCTCAATTCTTGACCAATAGCCTGGAAGGCGCGGGCCCTCTGGCTCCCAGCATTCTATAAACAGGCTCTGCACACTGACCTCAACAGGAATTGGGGGAAATTCCCGGCGGCAGCCGCAACCGCTGTTCCAGCGCCATCGGAGCGGGAGAATTTTGTCTTTTTCCTCAAGCCGTTACGTCCGCGCAGGGGGGTTGCGGCATTTGCCCCCACTTCGCTCCTTGCTTTTCTATCCACAGGCCTGTCTGGGTCCCGCAGGGACAATGTCCGTCACCGTTTCGTCAGCGCTTTTCACCTGAACCTTCATCGTCCTTTCACAAACGGCTGTTTTCGCTCAAAAACCGACCAACCTCCGAAGAGCCCGGCAGGGCGCCGCGCGGAAGCGACTGCGAACACGTTATTCACATTCGACTCCACAGTGTTTGTGGATTGGCCAGGTTCTCCTGGCATGGGAGTGGAACCGCGTGGATAAAGGCTTTCAACACCCCCGGCGGAGATAGGGAGGGTGTTGCCGGGGGCACTTTTGCATAGCTCCCGAACAGTTAGCCCACAGAGTTATCCACAGGAGATGAGGAAAGAGCGGCCGCCCCGGTTCATGGAGGCGGCCGAGAGCGGACTCAGGCGCCCATCACCAGGCGGATGTCCCGCGCCAGTTCGCGGACCCGCTCGATATCGGTATCCCAGGAACACATGAAACGCGCGCCACCTTCACCGATGAAGGTGTAGAAGCGCCAGCCGCGCGCGCGCAAGGCTTCGATCGCCGGCTCGGAAAGCTGCAGGAACACGCCGTTGGCTTCTACCGGGAACATCAGGCTGACGCCGGGAACGTCGGCCACCAGCTCGGCCAGCAGGCGCGCGCAGCGGTTGGCGTGATCGGCGTAGCGCAGCCAGGCATCGTCCTGCAGTACGCCGACCCAGGGCGCGGCGAGGAAGCGCATCTTCGAGGCCAGTTGGCCGGCCTGCTTGCAGCGGTAGTCGAAGTCCTCCGCCAGGTCGCGGTTGAAGAACAGGATCGCCTCGCCCACCGCCATGCCGTTCTTGGTGCCGCCGAAGCAGAGCACGTCGACCCCGGCCTTCCAGCTCAGCTCCGCCGGCGAGCAGCCGAGGAAGGCGCAGGCGTTGGAGAAGCGCGCGCCGTCCATGTGCAGGTGCAGGCCGAGTTCCTTGCAGGTGGCGCTGATCGCCTTCAACTCGTCCGGGCGGTACACCGTGCCGACCTCGGTGGCCTGGGTGAGAGTCACCACGCGCGGCTTCGGATAGTGGATATCCTGGCGCTTGAGAGCGATGTCGCGGATCGACGCCGGGGTCAGCTTGCCGACCTCGGTCTGCGCCAGCAGCAGCTTGGAGCCGTTGGAGAAGAACTCCGGCGCGCCGCACTCGTCGGTCTCGACGTGGGCGGTCTCCGAGCAGATCACGCTGTGGTAGCTCTGGCACAGCGCGGCCAGGGCCAGGGAGTTGGCGGCGGTGCCGTTGAAGGCGAAGAACACTTCGCAATCGGTCTCGAACAACTGGCGGAAGTAGTCCGAAGCGCGCGCGGTCCACTGGTCGTCGCCATAGGCGCGCTCGTGGCCGCGGTTGGCTTCGGCCATCGCCGCCCAGGCTTCGGGGCAGATACCGGAATAGTTGTCGCTGGCGAACTGTTGGGTGTTATCGGTCATGTGGGCCTCGGATGGAACGGTTGCCGAGCCCTCGTGGGGCTCCGTGCGGTCGCGCCGGTACGGGTAGGTGCCGGCACAGTCTGTCAGGGTAGCTTGGTCAGCTTCATCTGCTCGACGAACGGCACCAGCACCTGGCGCATCGCCGTGGCGCTGCCGCCATTGGGCATGTCGCGGGTGCTGAGGGTCAGTACGTAGCGGTTCTTGATCACTCCGCTGAGGGTCGAGACGCCCTCCTCGCCCTTGGCCGGGACCATCACCCCCAGCGGGTCGCCCATTCGCGTGGTATCGATCAGCGGCAGGTAGTCCTCGCCGCCGAAGCGCTCGGCGGTGCCGTTCTTCAGGGCGGTCTCGCGGGTCTTGTGGAGCAGGGTCAGGTTGGTCTGGGTCATCTCGCGCAGCTTGTCCTGCGCCGCCCGATAGGCCACCGCGTCGCCCTCGGTCGGCGGCGCCGGCAGGCCGGTGTCGGTGAGGACGATCTCCAGGCGCTTGCTGCCGTCGGCGGCGCCGAAGACCACGGTGGCATCGTTGTAGCCGCACTGGCGGGAGAGGAAGTCGTAGCCGAACAGTGGCTTGCCGGCCGGCGGCAAGGCCACTTCGAGTTCATGGCCGGTGCAGGAATCGGCCGGCAGCGCAGGCGCGGCGGCCTGCTTTTCATCGCCGCCCCCGCACCCTTGCAGGGATGCGCCGAGCAGCACGGCGGAAAGGAAGATCAGCGGGCGTTTCATGGTGTTCTCGCAAGACGAAGAGCACGCAGTTTAGCGCCAGCCCGGGGCGTTCCGCATCGGTTGCCGAATCCCACCGCCATGTCGCAAACGCACCTCCCCGTGGCGTGCATAGGCATCTGGGCCGGCAGGGCCGGTCATACCATCGCTGGCAAAGGGACCGCGTGTCCCGTTGCAGCCATTCCGGCGCGGTTCCGGCGCCGCAGGGAGACCCAGCGATGTTCAGCAAGCATGACCAGATCCGCGGCTACGACGACGAACTGCTCGCCGCGATGGACGCCGAAGAGGCCCGCCAGGAAGACCATCTCGAACTGATCGCCTCGGAGAACTACACCAGCAAGCGGGTCATGCAGGCGCAGGGCAGC
>NZ_KV813598.1:0-283 GCF_001813645.1 Pseudomonas sp. HMSC063H08 | reverse complement strand
TCGATTTGCGGTTTACCGAGCCCTGAATACAGCATCACAGGGATGGCTGGAAGCAGTATCTCAACGGCATCCAGCATCCTGCTGATGTGTGAATGTGAAACAGGATAGCCGTCATCGGTGAGCTTCCGTGACAGCTCGCGGATGCCGACCGGTTCGCCTTTCTCCTCCTCATACCAGGCTTTCGCTTTCTGAATGCCCACGGCTCGCTCGATGAACTTGAGGTCACCCTTCAGATCGTTCTCAGCTAGGTGACCAGTCAGCGCGATGATTTCGCCGCGCTGCT
>NZ_KV813597.1:63986-93240 GCF_001813645.1 Pseudomonas sp. HMSC063H08 | reverse complement strand
GGGCTGAACGACGAGGCCTCGACAGGATGTCAACTCGGCTTCACCCAAGACGCCAAACCGCATGGGTTTTGAAGGGCGAGCGGCCGCAGGACGGCCGTACTCCTGCGGTTCCTGCCTATAACGCAAACGGCAAATGAATCTCCACGTTCTGCCGTTGCGCCAGGCGCATCTCGAACTCCGCCGGATCATGGATCAGCACGTCCTGTCCGGCGAACGCCTCGGCGGCGATCAGTCGCGACAGCCAGAAGCGCACGCAGGCAACCCGCAGCATGCTCGGCCAGTGCTCGGCTTCCAGCGCGGTGAACGGCCGGCGGTTGGCGTAGGCGGCGAGCAGGGCGCGGGCGCGGGCCGGGTCCAGGCTGCCGTCGGCATTGGAGCACCAGTCGTTCAGGGTGATCGCCAGGTCGTAGAGCATCCAGCCGGAGCAGGCGTTGTAGAAGTCGATCAGACCGGCCAGGTGCGGGCCGTCGAACAGCACGTTGTCGCGGAACAGGTCGGCATGCAGGTTGGCGCGCGGCAGCGCAGGGCGCTCGGCATCCAGCGCGGCGATCTCCGCCAGGGCCGGGGCGAGCAGGGCGCGGGCCTGTTCCGGTAGTCGCGGGGCGAGGTTGGCACCTTGTTCCAGCATCCAGGGCAGACCACGGTCGCTGGGGCGTTCGAGGATGCGCCCGCGGGTGGCGGCGTGAAGGTGGCCGAGCAGATCGCCCACTTCCTGGCAGTGGTGGGCGTTCGGCTGCCGCTCGTGGCGGCCGGCCAGGCGCGGTTGCAGCAGCGCCGGCTTGCCTTCGAGACGGCGCAGGGCCTCGCCGTCGCGGGTGCGCAGGGCGTAGGGCACCGGCAGGCCGTCCTCGTGGAGCACGTCGAGCAGTTCGATGAAGAACGGCAGGTCCTGCACCGGGCCGCGCTCGACCAGGGTCAGGACGAACTCGCCGTGTTCCAGGCTGACGAAGAAGTTGCTGTTCTCGGAGCCTTCGGCGATGCCACGGAAATCCCGCAGGCGGCCCAGGTCGTAGGGGGCGAGGAAGGCTTCCAGGGTCGAGCGTTCGAGTGGGGTGAACACCGACATGTCAGCGCGGCCTCGCCAGGTTGGAAGTGCACATCACCAGCTGAAGATCTCCCATTGTGGAATCAGCTTGTCCGGCTGGTCGGAGCGAATGAAGTTGCCATCGCTGCCGTCGGCGCGGACCAGGAAATAGGGTTTGCCATGCTTGGGAACCACCTTGATGGCGTAGAGGAAGCCATTCACGCGGTATTCCTGGATGGTCTTGTCGCCCTCCTGGCGGATGGTTACGTCGGGCTCGCCGGAGGGCGCGTCGTCGTCCGCCGCCATCGCGACGAGCGGGGCGAACGCCAGCAGTCCGGCGAGCATCAAGCGGTTCAGCGTACGCATGGTAACCTTGCTCCTTTATCGAATCGTCCAGGGTTCATTCTACACGCCCTGGTCTCCGGAAAAGGTTGATTCCCCTCATGAGCCAAGCGCCCCTCGTCCTGGTGGACGGTTCCTCGTACCTGTACCGCGCCTTCCATGCCCTGCCGCCGCTGACCACCTCGACCGGCAAGCCCACCGGTGCGGTGAAGGGCGTGCTGAACATGCTCCTGAGCCTGCGCAAGCAGTACCCGGACAGCCCGTTCGCGGTGGTCTTCGACGCCAAGGGCCCGACCTTCCGCGACGAGCTGTTCGCCGAGTACAAGGCCAACCGGCCGTCGATGCCCGACGACCTGCGGGTCCAGGTCGAGCCGCTGCATGCCAGCGTCCGCGCCCTCGGCCTGCCGCTGCTGTGCGTGGAGGGGGTCGAGGCCGACGACGTGATCGGCACCCTGGCGCGCAGCAGCGCCGCGGCTGACCGCCCGGTGGTGATTTCCACCGGCGACAAGGACATGGCGCAACTGGTCGACGGGCACATTACGCTGGTCAACACCATGACCGGTAGCCGCCTCGACGTGGATGGCGTGAAAGAGAAATTCGGCGTCGGTCCTGAGCTGATCATCGATTTCCTCGCCCTGATGGGCGACAAGGTCGACAACATCCCCGGCGTTCCCGGCGTCGGCGAGAAAACCGCGCTGGGCCTGCTGACCGGCGTCGGTGGCGGCCTGGAGGTGCTCTACGCCAGCCTGGACAAGGTGCCCGAGCTACCGATCCGCGGCGCCAAGGGTTTGCCGGCGAAGCTCGAGGAAAATCGCGAGCAGGCGTTCCTGTCCTATCAGTTGGCGACCATCAAGACCGACGTCGAACTGGACGTGGAGATCGACAAGCTGTATCCCGGCGAGCCGCAGCGCGAAGCGCTGATCGCCCTGTACCGCGAGCTGGAGTTCAAGAACTGGCTGGACGACCTCCTGCGCGAGGCCAAGGAGGCCGGCGAGAACGGCGAGGCGGAAACGCCTATCCAGGCCGAGGTCGACTACGACGTGGTGCTCGACCAGGCCGGGTTCGACGCCTGGCTGAAGAAGCTGGAGGAGGCCGAGCTGATCGCCTTCGATACCGAGACCACCAGCATCGACGCCCAGCAGGCGCAGGTGGTGGGGGTGTCCTTCGCCGTGAAGGAGGGCGAGGCCGCCTACGTGCCGCTGGCCCACAGCTACATGGGCGTTCCCGAGCAACTGGACCGTGACGCGGTGCTGCGTGCGTTGAAACCGCTGCTGGAGGATCCGAAGAAGCTCAAGGTCGGCCAGCATGCCAAGTACGACATCAATGTCCTGGCCAATGCCAGCACCCCCATCGCGCTGCGGGGCGTAGCCTACGACACCATGCTCGAGTCCTATGTGCTGGACTCCACCGCCACTCGCCACGACATGGACAGCCTGGCCCTGAAGTACCTCGGCCACAGCACCATCCGTTTCGAGGACATCGCCGGCAAGGGCGCCAAGCAACTGACCTTCGACCAGATCGCCATCGAACAGGCCGGGCCCTATGCGGCGGAGGACGCCGACGTGACCCTGCGCCTGCACCAGGCCCTGTGGCAGAAGCTGGAGGCGATCCCGTCCCTGGCCAGGGTCCTGACCGACATCGAGATGCCGCTGGTACCGGTGCTGGCGCGGATCGAGCGCAACGGCGCGCTGGTCGACGCCAACCTGCTGGGCATCCAGAGCCGCGAACTGGGCGAGAAGATGGTCGCCCTGGAGCGCCAGGCATACGACCTGGCGGGGCAGGAATTCAACCTCGGCTCGCCCAAGCAGCTCGGCGCGATCCTCTACGACAAGCTCGGCCTGCCGGTGCTGAGCAAGACCGCGACCGGCCAGCCGTCCACCGCCGAGGCGGTGCTCGCCGAACTGGCCGAGCAGGACTTCGAGCTGCCCAAGGTGATCATGCAGTACCGCTCCATGAGCAAGCTCAAGAGCACCTACACCGACCGCCTGCCCGAGCAGATCAACCCGCGCACCGGGCGCATCCATACCTCATACCACCAGGCGGTGGCGGCTACCGGGCGGCTGTCGTCGAGCGACCCGAACCTGCAGAACATCCCGATCCGCACCGCGGAGGGCCGGCGCATCCGCCAGGCGTTCGTCGCGCCGCAGGGCTACAAGCTATTGGCCGCGGACTACTCGCAGATCGAGCTGCGGATCATGGCCCACCTGGCCAAGGACGACGGCCTGCTGGATGCCTTCCGCCACGACCTGGACGTACACCGCGCCACCGCGGCGGAAGTCTTCGGCGTGCCGCTGGAAGACGTCAGCGGCGACCAGCGACGCAGCGCCAAGGCGATCAACTTCGGATTGATCTACGGCATGAGCGCCTTCGGCCTGGCCAAGCAGATCGGCGTCGAGCGCAAGGAGGCCCAGGCCTACATCGACCGTTACTTCGCCCGCTACCCCGGCGTCCTGGCGTACATGGAACGGACCCGCGCCCAGGCCGCGGAGCAGGGCTTCGTCGAAACCCTGTTCGGCCGTCGCCTGTACCTGCCGGAGATCCATTCGAAGAACGGTGCCATGCGCAAGGCCGCCGAGCGCACCGCGATCAACGCGCCGATGCAGGGCACCGCGGCGGACATCATGAAGCGCGCCATGGTCGCTGTGGATAACTGGCTGCAGGAAAGCGGCCTCGATGCCCGGGTGATCCTCCAGGTGCACGACGAACTGGTGCTGGAAGTGCGCGAGGACCTGGTCGAGCAGGTGCGCGAGGGAATCCGCCCGTTGATGAGCGGTGCGGCGACCCTGGACGTACCGCTGGTGGTCGAGGCGGGTGTCGGTTCGAACTGGGACGAAGCCCACTGATGAACGGTTGCGAGGCCCGTGTGGCGGGCCTTGCGAGCAGGTCCGGAGTGCCCGGTGAGGGTGCCGTGGAAAAGTTTTTCGCGGTGCGCTGAACTTTCCCGTTTTGCCGACAGTCAGAACACACGAATGGCTTCTTGAGCCCTTCGATGCTCCTTTGCAGTGTTTAGTGTTGGCAGATTCCTGGACCCCGCCCTAGCGGTCCGGACTTGAACCCCGAACTTCCCCCTCCCCATACGAAGCTCGGGGTTTTTTTTGCCTGGAATTCAGGCTTCCTCGAACGCCTCTTGTTCCTCGTCCAGCAGGCCCAGCCATTGCGCCAGGACCATTTGCGCCTCGTCGACGCCCTGGCGCTTGGGCGCGGAGAACAGTTGCAGGGTGGCGACGTCGCCCCAGCCTTGCTGGACTTCCCGGCGTACCTTGAGCAGGGCGTTCTTGGCCGCGCCGAAGGCCAGCTTGTCGGCCTTGGTCATCAGCACATGGATCGGCAGCTGGCTGGCCTGTGCCCAATCCAGCATCAGTCGGTCGAAGTCGGTGAGCGGATGGCGGATGTCCATCATCAGGAACACCCCGGCCAGGCTTGCGCGGCTGCTCAGGTAGGCTTCCAGGTGGCGCTGCCAGTGCTGCTTCAGGGGGATCGGCACCTTCGCGTAGCCGTAGCCGGGCAGGTCCACCAGGCGCCGCGAGTCGTCCAGGGCGAAGAAATTGAGCAGTTGGGTACGTCCCGGGGTTTTCGAGGTGCGCGCCAGGTTGGCGTGGGTGAGGGTGTTCAGCGCGCTCGACTTGCCGGCATTGGAGCGCCCGGCGAAAGCGACTTCCAGGCCTTCGTCGGGGGGGCACTGGTCGACCTGGGCGGCACTGATGAGAAAGCTGGCCTTCTGGCACAGGCCGACGATGGGGTTCTTCTCTGACATGGGTTATCCACAGGGGTGCGACTCGGTGTCGCGGGGGGCTGTTTCGTTTCCGTTTCGGTATCGGAAGTATATAATGCCGCGGATTTTGTGTGCGCTTTATCCCCCAGGGTCGAGCGCGCGCGGGAACGGACAGAGCATTTTCCGCGCGGTAGAACGCGGGCGTTCCCCCTGATGAGGACGATCATGAAGAAACTGCTGCTCGCAGCGACAGTCGTTGCGGTGGCCGTTACGGCGCAGGCGGCGCAGGACCCGGAAGCAGTGTTCAACCGGACCTGTGGCGCGTGTCACGACGGCCAGCTGCCGATGGCGCCGAAAAAGGGCGACCATGCCGCCTGGGAGCCGCGGCTGGCCAAGGGCATGCCGACCCTGGTCCAGCATGTGACCAACGGATTCAACGCCATGCCGCCCCGCGGCCTGTGCACCGACTGCAGTGCCGAAGACTACCAGGCAACCATCCAGTGGATGGTGAAGAAGTAGCCGAAGCCCACTATCTTTCACCCTTAGCCGTAATTGGATTAGCTGATGAACAAACTTCTCGTGAGTCTGCTGTTGACCCTGGGTCTGACCGGCCTTGCCCATGCCGCTGGCGATGCCGCCGCGGGCCAGGCGAAAGCCGCGGTATGCGGCGCCTGTCACGGTGCGGATGGCAACAGCCCGGCGCCGAACTTCCCGAAACTGGCCGGCCAGGGCGAGCGTTACCTGCTCAAGCAGATGCATGACATCAAGGACGGCAAGCGTACCGTGCTGGAAATGACCGGCCTGCTGACCAACCTCAGCGACCAGGACCTGGCCGACATCGCCGCCTACTTCGCCAGCCAGAAGATGAGCGTCGGCATGGCCGATCCGAACCTGGTGGCCCAGGGCGAAGCGCTGTTCCGCGGCGGCAAGATCGCCGAAGGCATGCCGGCCTGCACCGGTTGCCATTCCCCGAGCGGCGTCGGCATCGCAACCGCCGGTTTCCCGCACCTGGGCGGCCAGCACGCGACCTACGTGGCCAAGCAGCTGACCGACTTCCGCGAAGGCACCCGCACCAACGACGGCGACACCAAGATCATGCAGTCCATCGCCGCCAAGCTGTCGAACAAGGACATCGCCGCGATTTCCAGCTACATCCAGGGTCTGCACTGATCGCTGCGTAGCACGGCAAAAAAGATGTATGAAAAAGGGTGGCCTCGGCTGCCCTTTTTTGCGTCCGCCATCGCTACAATGCTGGAACCCGTGACCGCTCCCCCCGGTCGAACTGACCGGGCCGAACCCGGCCGGAGAGCGGCACTGACCTCGCCTAGGAGTGAACGATGCGTAACCTGATTCTCACCGCCATGCTGGCCATGGCCAGCCTGTTCGGCATGGCCGCCCAGGCCGACGACTATACCGCCGGCAAGGAATACGTCGAGCTGAGCAGCCCGGTGCCGGTGTCCCAGCCGGGCAAGATCGAAGTGGTGGAACTGTTCTGGTATGGCTGCCCGCATTGCTACGCGTTCGAGCCGACCATCGTGCCGTGGAGCGAGAAGCTGCCGGCAGATGTCCTTTTCGTGCGCCTGCCTGCCCTGTTCGGCGGTATCTGGAACGTCCATGGGCAGATGTTCCTGACCCTGGAAAGCATGGGTGTCGAGCATGACGTACACAACGCCGTGTTCGAGGCGATCCACAAGGAGCACAAGAAGCTCGCCACTCCGGAAGAAATGGCCGATTTCCTCGCCGGCAAGGGCGTGGACAAGGAAAAATTCCTGAGCACCTATAATTCCTTTGCCATCAAGGGCCAGATGGAAAAGGCCAAGAAGCTGGCGATGGCCTACCAGGTCACCGGCGTACCGACCATGGTGGTCAATGGCAAATACCGCTTCGACATCGGCTCCGCCGGTGGTCCGGAGGAAACCCTCAAGCTGGCCGACTACCTGATCGAGAAAGAGCGCGCAGCGGCCAAGAAGTAGGCAAGGTGATTCGGCATGTTGCGCCGCTGGCAGCGTGAACCTCGGGTCGCAGGCAGCTGCGACCCGCGAGTGAACCCCTCCTGTGACGATTCGCGGGAGTTGCCCGACGACGGCCGCCTGCGCCTTCTCAGCTTCAACATCCAGGTCGGTATCAGCACCGAGCGCTACCGCCACTACCTGACCCGCGGTTGGCAGCACCTGCTGCCCCACGCGGGGCGGGCGACCAACCTGAAGCGGATCGGCGAACTGCTCGCCGACTACGATCTCGTCGCCCTCCAGGAAGCCGACGGCGGCAGCCTGCGTTCCGGCTACGTCAACCAGGTCGAGCACCTGGCCCAGTTGGGGGCGTTCCCCTACTGGTACCAGCAGCTCAACCGCAACCTCGGGCGTATCGCCCAGCACAGCAACGGCCTGCTCAGCCGCTGGCGGCCGACCCTGCTGGAAGATCATCCGTTGCCCGGTCCGCCGGGGCGCGGCGCGATCTTCGTGCGTTTTGGCGAAGGCGCCGACGCGCTGGTGGTAGTGATGATGCATCTCGCTCTCGGCGCTCGCACCCGCACCCGCCAGCTCGCCTATATCCGCGAGCTGATCGGCGACTACCGCCACCAGGTGCTGATGGGCGACATGAACACCCATGCCGTCGATCTTCTGGAAAACTCGCCCCTGCGCGACCTCGGCCTGATGGCGCCGCAGGTCGAGGCGACGTTTCCCAGCTGGCGGCCGCAGCGCAATCTCGACCATATCCTGCTCAGTTCCGATCTCGCTCTCGAGCGGGTCGACGTGCTCGACCAGCCGATCTCCGACCATCTGCCGGTATCGGTGGAGATTCGCCTGCCGGACAACCTGCGCGACAAGGCCTTGGTCGTGCGCGGGGATGCCGGGAGTCCGCCATGAGTCGCGACGACGTCCAGCGCTGGAAAGACAAGTACCTGGAGAACATCGAGCAGCAGGAGCGCCTGCAACGGCGCTGGGATGCCCGCATCGACCTGCTGCGTCGCGGCCTGGTGCGTAGCAGTCTGGCGGCCGAAGGCAGCGACAAGGCGGTCGACCAGTGCATGAAGGAGCTGCGCGAGATCCTCCGTCGCGACGACATGGACGCCGGCCTGTCGGGCCTGATTCCGCGCCTGGAAAAGGCCGTGCTCGACTCCGAACAACGCCGCCAGCAACGCACCCAGCAGAACATCGATGCCCTCGGCGAACTGGCCCAGCAGTTGCTGGCCCTGAACCTGCCGCGGGAACTGCGCAAGCCGCTGAAGCAGTTCGCCCGCGATATCGAGGAGCGCGCCCGGCAGTCGCGCGAGATTCCGATCCTGCTCAGCGAGCTGAGCAGGCTGCAACGCCAGGCGCTGGCCGAGCGCAAGGGCGGCGATGCCGAAGACGGTCGCCCGAGCCTGTTGCAACGCCTGTTCGGCGGCAAGGAGTCGGAAACCGCCGCGGAGCCGAGCGCATCGGTGCCGTCCGTTGTGGCGGCAAGCAATACACCGATCCAACCGGCGGCGGCCGCGCCGTCCCTGCCGGTCGCCGAGCACGACGAGGCGCCAGGCGGTCCGCCGCAGCCGTTGCCCGCCCGCACGGTCGCCGCCATCGAAAGCGCGCCAGCGGGTTGGGTCGGGGTCGCCGAGCGTGGCGAGCCGAACCAGATCCTGCTGGATGAGCCTCGGGAAATCTGGCTCGACAGCCTGCCGCTACCGGCAGGCCTGAGCTTTAGCGAGACGCTGGAAGACGCGGGTGCGGAGTCGCCGCCCGCAGTGCTGGCGGACGTTGAAAGCGCGCCCGAAGCTCCGGTCACCCCTGTGGATAACCTCGACGGGCAGGCGGTAGACGAGGCCTACGAACTGCCGCCGCCGATACCGGAGCCCGGCTACAGCGCGGTGGCGCCGCACATCGAGGCCAGCCTGCTGCGGCTGCTCGACGGCCTGTCCCTGCCGAGCAGCCACCAGCCCCAGGCCGAGGCGCTGCGGGAGCGGATCGATGGCAGCCTGAACTGGTATGAGCTGGTGCCGGTACTCGACGACCTGGCGGTGCTGGTGCTGTCCCTGGCGGACAGTGGCCAGCGCGACTTCGAGGAATACCTGCGGCAACTCAACGAGCGCCTGGAAAGCTTCCTCGGCCACCTGGGCGACGCCCACGCCGGCTATACCGACGTGCTGGACAACGCGCGCGGCTTCGACCAATCGCTGCGTGAGCAGGTCAGCGGCCTGCAGGCCAGCGTGCAGCAGGCGACCGACCTGAACAGCCTCAAGCTGGCGGTGGACAGCCGGCTGAACGGCCTGCTCGCCTCCATGGACGAACACCAGCGCGAACAGGCCGAGCACGAACAGGAGGTGTCCGGCCGCCTGCAGGCGCTGATGGAACGGGTCAACAGCATGGAACAGGATGCCAAGGCGTTCCACAGCCACCTGGAGGACCAGCGACAGAAAGCCCTGACCGATCCGCTGACCGGGCTGCCCAACCGCGCGGCGCTCAGCGAGCGCCTGGAACAGGAGGTGGCGCGCCGGCACCGGGACGGCGGCGATCTGCTGCTGGCGGTGCTGGACATCGACCACTTCAAGCGGATCAACGACGACTTCGGCCACCTGGCCGGGGACAAGGTGCTGAAGATCATTGCCGGCGAATTGCGCAAACGGTTGCGCCAGGCCGATTTCATCGCCCGTTTCGGCGGCGAGGAGTTCGTCGTCCTGCTCCCGGCCACGTCCCTGGAAGCCGGCCGGCAACTACTCGAACGGCTGCGCGCGGCGATCGCCGCCTGTCCGTTCCATTTCAAGGGCGAGCCCCTGAGCATCACCTGTTCCGCCGGCATCACCGCGTTCGAAGGCAACGAGGCCGGCGAAGTGGTTTTCGAGCGCGCCGACCAGGCGCTGTATCGAGCCAAGCGCGCCGGCCGGGACCGCCTGGAAGTGGCCTGAAGGGCGACCAGCGCACATTCCGGCGACTCGGGACGGGCTCGCCTGCAGGTGTTGCCGCGGCTCGCTAGAATGGTCCCGCCCGGTAGAATGACCGGCTGTCCCGCTCTGGAAATTCCCATGGATATGTTCGGCGTCGCCGTCCTGATCTTTCTGGTCACCGATCCCTTCGGCAACATCGCCGTGTTCCTCGCCGCGCTGAAAGGCGTCGCCCCCGGGCGCCGCCTGCGCGTGGCGTTTCGCGAGCTGGCCTTCGCCCTGGGCCTGCTGCTGCTCTTCCTCACCCTCGGCGAGCACATCCTCAGCGGCCTCGGCCTGTCCCGCGAGGCGACCGGGATCGCGGGTGGCATCATCCTGTTCGTGATCGCCATGCGCCTGATCTTCCCCTCGCCCCAAGGGCTGCTCGGCGAAGTGCCCGACGGCGAGCCGCTGCTGGTGCCCCTGGCCACCCCGGCGGTGGCCGGGCCCTCGGCGCTGGCGATGCTGATCACCCTGCGCACCACCTTCGACGGTCCGCTGTGGGAGCTTTACCTGGCGGTGGTGCTGGCCTGGGCCGCTACTGCGCTGATCCTGCTGCAGGCGGCGTTCCTCCAGCGTTTCCTCGGCCCGCGCGGGCTGACCGCCATCGAGCGCCTGGCCGGCATGCTGCTGATCATGCTCAGCGTCGATATGCTGTTGGACAACCTGCGCAGCGTGTTGCACATCGCCGCCTGACCGCGCTGCCCATTTTTTTCGGAGTCATCATGCGTTCGTTCGTTCTACTGGCTTTCACCCTGTCGCTGCTGGCCGGCTGCTCCAGCGGCCCGCGCCTGAATACCGACTACACCTCGGCGAACCAGGACAGCCGTGTCCAGTTCATCATCCTCCACTACACCTCCACCGATCTGCCGCATTCGCTGGGCATCCTCACCCACGGTGGCGTCAGCGCGCACTACCTGATCGGCGACGACGAGCCGGCCACCGTCTACCGCCTGGTGGATGAGAACCGCCGCGCCTGGCACGCCGGGGTCAGTGAATGGCAGGGCCGGACCTGGCTGAACGCCACCTCGATCGGCATCGAGATCGTCAACCAGGGCTATCGCGATACACCCCAGGGGCGGGTCTGGTATCCGTTCAGCGAAGCGCAGATCCAGGCGCTGATCCCCCTGCTGAAGGACATCGCCAAGCGCCACGGCATCACCCCGGACCGGATCATCGGACACAGCGATATCGCGCCGGGCCGCAAGGTCGATCCGGGTCCGCTGTTCCCCTGGAAGCGCCTCGCCGACGCCGGCCTGGTGCCCTGGCCGAAGCCCGGCGAATTGGCGCGCCGGCTCGCCGAACTGAACGGCCAGCTGCCGGATGTGCGCTGGTTCCAGCAGCAGTTGGCGCGGCACGGTTACCTGGTGCCGCAGACCGGCGAGCTGGAGAAGGACACCCGCGACGTCATCGGCGCTTTCCAGATGAAATACCGTCCGGCCCGCTTCGATGGCGAGCCGGACCTGGAAACCGCCGCGCTGCTGCTGGCGGTGCCGACTTCCTGAGGCCTGTGGAAAAGCCTGCCGGGAGCGGTCACACCGGCAGCAGCATGTAGAAGCGCGCGCCCTGGCCCGGTTGCGAGCGCACCGCGATGCGCCCGCCATGCAGCTGGATGATTTCCTTGCACAGCGCCAGGCCGAGGCCGGCGCCGCCCTTCTTGCGTCCGACCTGGACGAAAGGCTCGAAGATCCGTCCTTGCTGGCTGAAGGGAATGCCTTCGCCATTGTCTTCCACCGCGATCAGCACCCGGTCGCCCTGGCGCCGGGCCTGCAGGTGGATCTGCCCGCCTTCGCTGCTATGGCGCAGGGCGTTTTCCAGCAGGTTGTCGATCACCCGCTCGATCTGCAGGCGGTCGAGCTGCAGGCGCGGCAGTTCATCGCCCAGCTCCAGTTGCAGCGAGACCCGGCGGGCCTCGCCCTTGGGAGTGAAACGCTGCTGCGCCTGGGTGAGCAGGTCGACGAGGTCGCAGGAAGCCAGTTCGAGCTTCTGCATGCCGGTCTGGTAGCGCGAGAAGTTCAACAGGTCGTTGATCAGCAGGACCAGCCGCGACATCTCTTCGTCCACCGTCTGGATCAGGTCCGCTTCCCGCGACTCCGCGGGGAAGTCCAAGCGTTCGCGGAGCAGGCTGAAGGCCATCTGCATGCCGGTCACCGGCGTACGCAGTTCGTGGGAGGCGCGCAGGACGAATTCGCTGCGGACCCGTTCGAAGGCGCGCTGCTCGGTCACGTCGCGGACCACCAGCACCGCGCCGACGCTATGCCCGCCGGGATGGGTGACCGGATACAGCGACCAGGCCAGCAGGCGCGACTCGCCGGCGACGTCCACCACCAGGTCGGGCATCGCCTCGTCCTGGACTTCGCCGAGCAGGGCCTTTTCCACCGCTTCCTGGACATCGACATCGCTGAGTATTTCGTCGATCCGCTTGCCATGGGGGTCGTTGGAGACGAATAGCTGGCGGATCGCGACCGGGTTGGCGTGTTCGATGCGCCCCTGGTTGTCGAAGATCACCAGGCCGTCGTCGATGCTGTCGAGTACCGCCTGCAGGCGCCGCTCGCCGGAAAGCACCTCTTCGACGCTGGTCTTGCGGTACTGCCGCAGGGCCTCGGCCATCAGGCCGAAACGCCGGGTCAACTGGCCGACCTCGGCGACGTTGGTCATCGGCAGGGTCACGTCGAAATCGCCTTCGCCGATCCTGTCCGCCGCCCGCGCCAGGGTTTCGATCGGTGCGCCGAAGCGCCGGGCGATGCTGTGGGCGGTGACGAAACCGATCAGCAGGATGGCGACGCCCACCAGGCCAAGCAGGCCGGCGACCAGGTAGGCTCGGTGGCGGGCGCTGGTCTCGGCGTCGCTGATGCCGGCCAGCGCCAGTTGCTGCAGGTCCTGCAGGCGTAGGCGCAGGGTATTGAAGGCTTCGCTGAAGCCGTCGTTGTCGGCCATGGGCGCCTTGAGCAGCGCCGGGGTGTGCGCCTGCAGTTGCAGGTAGGCGTCGCGAACGCCATCCAGGGCGGCCTGCTCGGCGCCGTCGACGGTATTCGCCCGACCCTGTTCCAGGACCCGTCGGAAATCGTTCTGCGAGCGCTCCAGGGCCTGCCCGTCGGGGGTTTCGCGGAGCAGTATGACCAACTGGTCGCCGAGCAGCTGGCGCAACTGCTGGCTCACCTCGATGGTCGCGTGGTGGTGCGACATCCGTTGTTCCTGGGCGCGGCCGAGCTGCATCACGCTGAACAACCCGAGCAACAGGCCGAACAGCGAGACGGTGATCAGCGCGGAAATGCTGAGGAACAACCGGGTCCGGAGCTTCATCGGCAGCGGCATGCTCATAGGCCGTACTGCTTGCGCTTCCGGTACAGGGTCGAGGCATCGATACCGAGGGTCTTGGCGGCCTGGTCGAGGGTCGCGCTGGAGGCCATCACCGCCGTGATATGGGCTTTCTCCAGGTCTTCCAGGCTCAGCGATTCGCCGATCCGCGGTGCGCTGCTGGCGGATTGCGTAGCGCTGAAACCGAGGTGGTCGACATCCACCCGTTCCTGGTTGCAGATGATGCTGGCGCGTTCGATCACGTTGCGTAGCTCGCGTACGTTGCCCGGCCAGGGGTATTGCCGCATGGCCTCGCGGGCGGCTTCGCTGAAGCCGCGGGCGGGGCGGCCGTAGTCCTTGACGAAGCGGGCGAGGAAACGTTCGGCCAGGCCGAGGATATCCTCGGCGCGTTCGCGCAGGGGAGGCAGGTTGAGCACGATCACGTTGAGGCGGTAGAGCAGGTCCTCGCGGAACTGGCCCTGGGCGACCATCGCGCCCAGGTCGCGGTTGGTCGCGGCAAGGATGCGTACGTCGGCGCGGCGGGTCACCGGATCGCCGACGCGTTCGTATTCCTTGTCCTGGATGAAGCGCAGCAGCTTGGGTTGCAAGGTCAGCGGGAAGTCGCCGATCTCGTCGAGGAACAGGGTGCCGCCGTCAGCCTGGCTGACCCTGCCCAGGGTGCTTTCGGTGGCACCGGTGAAGGCGCCGCGACTGTGCCCGAACAGTTCGCTTTCCATCAGTTCGGCGGTCAGCGACGGGCAGTTGATGGTGACCTGGGGCTTCTTCGCGCGTTTGCTCCAGGTGTGGATGGCGCGTGCCAGTTCGCCCTTGCCGGAGCCGGATTCGCCGAGGATGAGGATGTTGGCGTCGGTCGCCGCTACCTGGCGCGCGGTCTCCAGTACCGCGGCCATGGCCGGGCTGTGCGATTCCAGGCCGTCGCCCTGGCGGCGCACTTCGTCCTCCAGGGCCTCCAGGCGCGCGGTCAGTTGGCGCACCTCCAGTTGCTTGGCGGCGGCCAGGCGCAGTTGGTCCGGGCTGCAGGGCTTGACCAGGTAATCCACCGCGCCGGCCTGCATGGCGTCGACCGCGGTATCCACCGCCGAATGCGCGGTGACGATCACCACGCGCATCCATGGCGCCTGGACGCGCATCTGGGCGAGAACGTCGAGCCCGTTGTCTTCGCCCAGGCGCAGATCGAGGAAGCACAGGTCGAATACCTGGCGCTGCAACAGGGCCTCCGCCTGCGGCGCGCTGCTGGCGGTGGCCACGCTGTAGCCTTCGTCTTCGAGGCAATAACGGAAAGTGCGCAGGATCGCCGACTCGTCATCGACCAGCAGGATGCGCCCCTGTTTTTCGGAAGTGGTTTCCATCGTTGCTTTTTATCCTCTAGGGAATTCACTGCCATTCGGCTTCTGGGTTAGTCCCCGGAAAGCCCATGCAAGTTGCAGAGCGCCCCGCCGCCCATCCGGGCGGCCAGGGCGGCGTGCAACCAACCTGCCGATGTTGCTGTTCTTGGGTTTTCGGGAAGCCGTGGCGGCTCCACGGATGGCTCCGGGTAGCAGGTGCCGGGTCGCTTCCCTGTTGCATGTGACAGCGTACCGCGCCGATCGTGCAAAACGCCCGGAATAATTTGTCGCGTCGTGCAGGATGAACTGCGCAGACTACCTGGGTTGTTTTATAACTTATTGAATTAAAAGTATTTTTATTTTTCAGAAAGGCTGGCATGGGGCGTGCAATGAGGTAGTCACGGTCTCCCTGAAGAAAAAATGGACACAGGCCGGTTCGCTACCCCGATGGGCCCGGCCCCGAGGCGGTACCGACAGTTCCGAAGGCACACAGGAGAAAACATCATGCTTAGTTGGGCTATCACCTTTCTGATCATCGCCATCATCGCTGCCGTCCTCGGGTTTGGTGGCATCGCAGGTGCCGCCACCGGAATCGCGAAGATCCTCTTCGTGCTGTTCCTGGTGCTCTTCGTGGTCTCGTTCTTCTTCGGACGCCGTCGCGGCTAGCCGGATGCCAAGGAGAAAGCGATGCGACTCATGCGTAACCTGATGAACGCACTGCTGCTCGGTGCCGCCGCCAGTTCGCTGGCGGTGGCGGCCGACAGGGACGGTGAATACCGCTTGAACGAATTGCAGAGCACCGATGCCGGATACCGCGAGGCCTGGCAGAACCTGGTGGAAGACGAGAGCCGCTTGCCCGACTGGGTGATGAATCTCTCGGGAACCGCTACACCGATGCATGCCGTCGACGACCAGGGCGACAAGTATCTGGTTGGCGGTCTCTGCGAGAAGTCCGATTGCAAGGGCCAGCGCCTGCTGGTCGCCTTCGATTGGGACAAGAGCCATGCCTACGGGCTCTACGTGCAGGTGCCCGAAGGGCTGCCGCAGGACAAGTCGCCGAGCAAGCACGCCAGCTTCCGCTGGCTGGGCAAGCCGGAGCCGGCGGTACAGAAGATCCTCGACGAACAACTCAAGGCCGATCCGAACTGGTACTGAGGCGGAACGGGCTTGCGTGACACCGCCCCGCCCGCAGCGGGGCATGGCCAGGGGACCGGGATGCGCTGGGTGAGGTCGATCCGGCGGGTTCCAGGGGTACAGGGAGTACCTCCTTCGGGGTCGGGCCAGGCGAAAACGCGCCGGAGGGGAGCCACCGATGTCTCGCTGCCTTCCGGCGCGCTTCTATATATAGAAGGGGTACGACGCTCCGCCGTCCGGCGAAGCGTCGGCTTCCGCACCGATACTCCGCGAACTTCCCTGATATCGATCAATGCCTGTGGATGGCGGTGTCGTTTTACAATCGACCACCCGCGCGTTCCGAGGCGCCCTCCCAGAAGGGCTTTACCGCGCGGTTATCCACAGAATGCCGCTTATCCACAGCTGGCGATGGCGTGCCGGACGGCGTTGCGTGTCCTGCGACCATCCATCGCAGCGATGATGAGCGACTTTCAACTTCCCAGGATGGGCACGAGGCTCCCGGGCCTTGCACGGAGTGCCTTCCGCTCCCTGTTCTTGTACGAAAATCAAGGGCAATTTCCTGTGGGACGGACGTTTCATTAGTGATTTCTCATGCCGATTCGGCATGGGGCAGTCACTTACGGCATTAGACGGGGTAGGGGAGCGCATGAATCATTGCGCCCTTTCGCCTGTCGGGAGCGACTCTCCCGTTGGAGCGACTCCCGACTTCCACAAGAATTAAGGGTGACGAAACATGGGTAAAGCCAAGCTAAGCCTCGCCTGGCAGATCGTGATCGGTCTGGCACTCGGTATCGCCGTCGGCGCAGTGCTCAACCATTTCAGCGCCGAAAAGGCCTGGTGGATCGCCAACGTGCTGCAACCGGCCGGCGACATCTTCATCCGTCTGATCAAGATGATCGTGGTGCCGATCGTGATTTCCTCGCTGGTGGTCGGCATCGCCGGCGTCGGCGACGCGAAGAAGCTTGGCCGCATCGGCCTGAAGACCATCATCTACTTCGAGATCGTCACCACCGTCGCCATCGTCGTCGGCCTGCTGCTGGCCAACCTGTTCCAGCCCGGCACCGGCATCGACATGAGCACCCTGGGTACCGTGGACATTTCCCAGTACCAGAAGACCACCCAGGAAGTGCAGCATGACCATGCGTTCATCGCGACCATCCTCAACCTGATTCCCTCCAACGTCTTCGCCGCCATCGCCCGTGGCGAGATGCTGCCGATCATCTTCTTCTCGGTGATGTTCGGCCTCGGCCTGTCGAGCCTGCCCAACGACCTGCGCGAGCCGCTGGTGAAGGTGTTCCAGGGCGTTTCCGAGACCATGTTCAAGGTCACCCACATGATCATGAAGTACGCCCCTATCGGTGTCTTCGCCCTGATCGCGGTGACCGTCGCCAACTTCGGCTTCGCCTCGCTGCTGCCGCTGGCCAAGCTGGTGATCCTGGTCTACGTGGCCATCGTCTTCTTCGCCCTGGTGGTGCTGGGCCTGATCGCGCGGATGTTCGGCTTCTCGATCATGCGCCTGATCCGCATCTTCAAGGACGACCTGGTCCTCGCCTATTCCACCGCCAGCTCGGAAACCGTGCTGCCGCGCATCATCGAGAAAATGGAAGCCTACGGCGCGCCGAAGGCGATCAGCAGCTTCGTGGTGCCCACCGGCTACTCCTTCAACCTCGATGGCTCGACCTTGTACCAGAGCATCGCGGCGATCTTCATCGCGCAGCTCTACGGCATCGACCTGTCCATCGGCCAGCAGATCATGCTGGTGCTGACCCTGATGGTGACCTCCAAGGGTATCGCCGGCGTGCCGGGCGTGTCCTTCGTGGTGCTGCTCGCCACCCTGGGCAGCGTCGGCATCCCGCTCGAGGGCCTGGCCTTCATCGCCGGCGTGGACCGCATCATGGACATGGCGCGCACCGCCCTCAACGTGATCGGCAATGCCCTCGCGGTGCTGGTCATCTCCAAGTGGGAAGGCATGTACGACGCGGCCAAGGGCCAGCGCTACTGGGATTCGCTGCCGCACCTGCGGCAGGCGGTCGGCGAAGCCAAGGGCAAGCAGGCCACCCTCGAATAAGGCGGCTTCCCGCCCAGGAGGCCCCGGCATCGTCCGGGGCCTCGGCGTTTCTGGCGCCGGCACCGCCTGCGCCGCTATCATCCGCGCAACGCGGGGGATTCTGAATGCTGAACGGCTTGTGGTTGGGTTTTTTCCTGGTGGCGGCGGCGAGCGCGCTGGCGCGCTGGTTGATCGGCGGCGATGCGACGGTGTTCGCGGCGATGGTGGAGAGCCTGTTCGCCATGGCCAAGCTGGCGGTCGAGGTGATGGTCCTGCTGTTCGGCACCCTGACGCTCTGGCTCGGCTTCCTGCGCATCGCCGAGAAGGCCGGTCTGGTGGAGCGCCTGGCGGTGCTGCTCGGTCCGCTGTTCCGTCGGCTGATGCCGGAAGTGCCGCCGGGGCATCCGGCGATCGGCCTGATCACCCTGAACTTCGCCGCCAATGGCCTGGGCCTGGACAACGCCGCCACGCCGATCGGCCTGAAGGCGATGAAGGCGCTGCAGGAACTCAATCCCAGCAGCACCACCGCGAGCAATGCGCAGATCCTCTTCCTGGTGCTCAACGCCTCGTCCCTGACCCTGCTGCCGGTGACCATCTTCATGTACCGCGCGCAGCAGGGCGCGGCCGATCCGACCCTGGTATTCCTGCCGATCCTCCTGGCCACCAGCGCCTCGACCCTGGCCGGCCTGCTGTCGGTGGCGCTGATGCAGCGCCTGCGCCTGTGGGACCCGGTGGTGCTGGCCTACCTGATCCCCGGCGCGTTGCTGCTGGCCGGCTTCATGGCGGTGCTCGGCACGCTCTCGGCCACCGCGCTGGCGCAGCTGTCCTCGCTGCTGGGCAACCTGACGCTGTTCAGCCTGATCGTGCTGTTCCTGATCGTCGGCGCGCTGAAGAAGGTGCCGGTCTACGAGAGCTTCGTGGAGGGGGCGAAGGAAGGTTTCGACGTTGCCAGGAACCTGTTGCCCTACCTGGTCGCGATGCTTTGCGCGGTTGGCGTGCTGCGCGCCTCCGGGGCGCTGGAAGTGGTACTCGGCGGGATACGCTGGGCGGTCGAGGGGCTGGGCTGGGACAGCCGCTTCGTCGAGGCGCTGCCCACCGCGCTGGTCAAGCCGTTCTCCGGCAGCGCGGCGCGGGCGATGCTGCTGGAGACCATGCAGACCCACGGCGTCGACAGTTTCCCGGCGCTGGTCGCCGCCACCGTGCAGGGCAGCACCGAGACCACCTTCTACGTGCTCGCCGTCTATTTCGGCTCGGTCGGCCTGCAGCGCGCGCGCCACGCGGTGGGCTGCGCGCTGACCGCGGACCTGGCCGGGGTCATCGCCTCCATCGGCGTGTGCTACTGGTTCTTCGCCTGAAGTCGCTAGGCTTCGACGTCACTGGGTGACGTCGAAGCGCAGGGTGCCGATCATCTGTCCGGCCTCGGTGAGTACCTTCACCTGCCAGTGGCCGACCGGGTCGCCGGGGAAGTTCTGCTTGTGGGTCCAGGCCCGGTAGCCCTCCTTGCGGCCGCCGTGGATATCCAGGGCGATGCGGTCGAACTCCTTCCCGTTGAACATCCACACGTGATAGATGCGCTCGTCGAGGCCGCGCGGCGCGTTGATCGCGGTATAGGCGAACAGGCCCTGGCTGCGCAACTGGCTGGCGCCGACCTGCTCCAGGCTGTCGCCGGGCGTGCGGCTCTGGTCGTCGAACTGGCTGCTCACCGCCACTTCGGTCAGCCACAGGGTGGCCGGCGGCACCCAGGTACGGCCGAACCAGCCGGCCAGGCCCACTGCCAGGGTCAGGCCGAGAAGCAGGAAGCCGCGCCACCAGTGCTGTAGCGGGAAGGTCACGAGCAGGCTGGGGAAGGACAGCACGACGGCGATGCCCAGCGACAACCGGTAGCTTTCCGGGGTGGTCAGGTGCAGCAGGATCGGCAGCGAGGTCAGCAACACCGCGAACAGGGTCAGGGTGTGGTAGGCGAGGAACACCCAGCGACGCCTGGACAGCCAGCGATAGTAGAGCGGATCGGTGATGGAGATCAGCGCCGCGGCGGCCAGCGTCCCTGTGAACAGCGCCTGGCCGCTGTTCCAGGTGGTGGTGATGAGAAAGAACGGCAGGACGAAGAACAGGCTTTCCTGGTGGATCAGTTGGGTCGCGTAGCGCAGCAGCGGCGCCGGGATCTCCCAGCCGAAGCGGCGGGCGAAGGTCTCCCGCAGGAGGTTCTCGAGGATCAACCAGACCCAGCTGACCAGCATGATGATCGCCAGCACCTGGGCGAAGCCCTTCTGCCGGTCGACCATGATGAAACTGAACACGCCCGAACAGAAGCCGAACAGGGCGATGGTGCGTGGATAGCGGGCCATCAGGCCGCCGACCAGGGCGATCAGTTGCTCCAGGCGGGCCTTGAGGATGGGGCGTTGTTGGTTGGGCATGGGGAACAGCGGGTTCTCGATCGGATCTGCTCGGCCAGCCGGCCGGGGCGCGCAGCATAACCCCGGCCGGGTTTCCTGGGTATGAACGAAGGACAGCTACCGCGCGGCGAATGTTTCCTTCGCCCGACAGAGGCTCCGTTCTCCTTTCGCGGAGGGCGACCAGGGAAAAAGGCGTCGCTTTCCCGACCGATGGTCGCGAAGCTTTCGGCAGCCTTTCAAACCCCTTCAGTTCGCACCTTTCGGGCAATTTTAGATTGTTCGACAGGAGTTTTTACACATATGGTTACAACTCGGTCGATGGATGACGTACCCGCCTGCGTGGCCATCGACGCCGCCATGGACCGCTTCCCCGTGTCTGCCTGAGTGTGTGTCCCATGGCCTCTAATAAATCCAAAGGCGTCGCCATTTTCCGTGTGGTCAGTGGCAACTTCCTCGAGATGTACGACTTCATGGTGTATGGCTTCTACGCCACCGCCATCGCCAAGACCTTCTTCCCCGGCGACAACCCGTTCGCCTCCCTGATGCTGTCCCTCGCCACCTTTGGCGCCGGCTTCCTGATGCGGCCGTTGGGTGCGGTGTTCCTGGGCGCCTACATCGATCGCCACGGCCGCCGCCAGGGCCTGATCATTACCCTCGGCCTGATGGCCATGGGCACCCTGCTGATCGCCTTCGTTCCCGGCTATGCCACGCTGGGCGTGGCGGCGCCGTTGCTGGTGCTGTTCGGCCGGCTCCTGCAGGGTTTTTCCGCCGGCGTCGAGCTGGGAGGGGTTTCGGTCTACCTGTCGGAGATCGCCACGCCAGGACGCAAAGGCTTCTTCGTCAGTTGGCAGTCGGCCAGCCAGCAGGTCGCGGTGGTCTTCGCCGGCCTGCTCGGCGTGCTCCTCAACCAGTGGCTGAGCCCGCAGGACATGGGCGAATGGGGCTGGCGCGTACCGTTCTTCATCGGCTGCCTGATCGTTCCGGCGCTGTTCGTCATCCGTCGCTCGCTGGAGGAAACGCCGGAGTTCGAGGCGCGCACCCACCGACCGTCGCTGTCGCAGGTGCTGCGCTCCATCGGGCAGAACTTCGGCGTAGTGCTGGCCGGTACCGCGATGGTGGTGATGACCACCGTATCGTTCTACCTGATCACCGCCTACACGCCGACCTTCGGCAAGAATGAGTTGCAACTGTCGGACCTCGACAGCCTGCTGGTGACCATGTGCATCGGCCTGTCCAACTTCATCTGGCTGCCGGTGATGGGCGCGTTCTCCGACCGCATCGGGCGCAAGCCATTGTTGCTGGGTGCCTCCGCGCTGGCACTGCTGACCGCCTACCCGGCGCTGTCCTGGCTGGTCCGCGAGCCGAGTTTCGCCGGCCTGCTCGGCGTCGAGTTGTGGCTGTCGTTCCTCTACAGCAGCTACAACGGCGCGATGGTGGTGGCGTTGACCGAGGTGATGCCGGCGGACGTGCGCACCACCGGTTTCTCCCTCGCCTACAGCCTGGCTACGGCGACCTTCGGTGGTTTCACCCCGGCGGTCTGCACCTGGCTGATCCACACCCTGGACAACCGCGCGGCTCCGGGCATCTGGCTCAGTGGCGCGGCGCTGCTGGGGCTGCTCGCCACCCTGGTGCTGTTCCGCCGGCGCGGCAAGGAGATCGCCGAGGCCGAGCTGGCCAACGCCTGAGGCGTTTCGCCGCATGCCGTGCGTCGGCTCCCGCCGGGGCTGCGGCGGCGGCGTTGATGTCGATCAACCGGAGCTGCGCCAAACCGCGTAGACAGGAAAGAAGTGGTTGTACCGACTTCCTTCCCTTCCTGGAGATCGCATCATGTCCAATGTACAAAATGCCAGCCGGTCTTCCGCGTTCGCGGCGGTGGAGGGCGACCATTGGGTCGAGTCCCTCGACGATGGCCGCCACGTGCTGATCCGTCCCCTGCGCGAGGAGGACCGGGAGCGCGAACGCCAGTTCATCAACCGGCTGTCCCCGGCGACCCGCCACTTCCGCTTCCTCGGCGAGATCAAGGAAGCCAGCCCGGCGCTGCTCGACCAACTGATGGACATCGACTACCAGCAGAGCATGGCCTTCGTTGCCCTGGTGCACGAGGACGGTGAGCTGCGCGAGGTCGGTATCAGCCGCTACGCCGCCTGCTGCGAGGAAGGGCAGTGCGAATGCGCGGTAACCATCGCCGACGACTACCAGGGACTGGGCCTCGACGCCGTGCTGATGCGCCATCTGATCGACGTGGCGCGGCGCAACGGCTTCCGCCAGATGTATTCGGTGGACTCGGCGGCCAACCGGGCGATGCGCGACCTGTGTTGCGCACTGGGCTTCGTCGGCCAGCGCGACCCGGACGACTCGACCCAGGTCATCCACCGCCTGGCCCTGTAGCCCGCTCAGGCGCGCCGGCGGCGCAGGCCGAACCAGAGCAGGCCGCTGGCCAGGAGACCGGCGGCGAGTAGCAACGGGTAGAGCATGTCGTCGTCGAATAGCGGCTTTTCGATGCGCAGGTAGCCTTCGCCGTCGAACAGCCGCTTCGCCAGCGCGTTCGCCTGTTGCAGGCTGACCTTCGCCAGGCGGCGCTCCTCATTGGGGAAATGGCCGTCCTCGTAGTCGGCCAGCGAGCCCCAGTAATAGTCCGCCAGCGCCGCGTTGCCCTGGGTGCTCCAGGCCAGCCTGGCGCGCTCGGCGAATTGCACCCGCTTGAAACGCACCGGGTCCAGGCCATGCTGGCGGATGCCGTCGAGCAACTCGCGCAGGGCGGCCTCGGTGGCGGGCAGGTCGCTGCGCTCGACATCCGCGTCGAGGCTGAAGAAGCCCTGGTTGGCGAACACCTGGCGATCGGTCGATGGCCCGTAGGTGAGTCCGCGACGCACACGCAGGTCGGCGTACAGCGCGTCGTTCATATAGGCCTGGAGCAGGACCATGGCGTCCGGGTCGGCGTCGTCCGGCTCCGGATAGATCCAGTGCAGCATCGCACCCTCGCCGAATGGCCGGGTGATCAGGGTGCGCCTGGCCTCGGCATGCCCGTTGGCCGCCGGCAGCTCGCGGCGCTCGGGGAGCTCGTGGTCTTCCAGGGTGCCGAAGGTCCGGGTCAGATAGGCCGGCAGGCGCGGGTCGAGGTCACCGACCAGGATCAGGGTCATGTTGCCCGGTACGTACCAGTCGCTGCGCAGCCGCTCCAGCTGCTCCGCGCCAAGCGGCGCCAGCGGCGCGCGCTGGGAGCAGGCCAGGCCCAGTTCCACCGCCAGTTGGTCCATGGCGCCACGGCCCAGGTTCTCGCGGTCGAGCCAGCGCTGCAGGTGCGAGTAATGGCCACCGCCTTCGCGCTCGATCACCCGCTTGGCGGCGGCGATGCGCGGCTCGTCCAGTTCGGTGCGGGTGATGGTGTCCAGCAACAGGTCGAGGACCTGCCGCTGGGTGGCGGCAGGCGCCTCGATGACGAAGGTGGTGTCGCCTTCGCTGGTATAGGCGTTCCATTGCCCGCCGAGGGCCTGCATGCGGGCTTCCAGGTCGGCCTCGTCGCCGCCGTCCAGGCCGCTGAAGAACAGGTGCTCGAGCAGGTG
This sequence comes from Pseudomonas sp. HMSC063H08, assembly GCF_001813645.1. NCBI lineage: Bacteria > Pseudomonadati > Pseudomonadota > Gammaproteobacteria > Pseudomonadales > Pseudomonadaceae > Pseudomonas > Pseudomonas sp. HMSC063H08. Next base: position 69,488 of record NZ_KV813597.1, on the reverse strand, counting down.
CGGCAGCTGCTTTTCACGGCACGAGAAGTCGGCGAAACCGACCCCCACCACCAGCCGGATCGAGACGTGCCGGCGCTGCTCGGTGGGCTTGAGCAGCACGCCCATGCCGTTTTCCAGCTGGAAGGCTTCGACCTCGCTGCGCTGGTCGGCGTACGACCAGGGGCAGAGCAGGCAGAACAGCAGCAGGGTGGACAACGAACGCATGGGCCGAGCCTGGAACTGAAAATACCGAGAATAGCGGATGCTTCATGACGAACCTACCCGCAGAACGGCTAATGTCGCGAACGGCGTGTTTCCGCACGCTCCTCGACGAGCGCTGGCTCGGCCAGCGGCGCCGAGGTCATGTCGTCGACCTCGTCGGCCCAGTCGTCCTCGTCCTGGCGAACGCCCTCGTCGGCCGCGCTGCTCGGCGCGTCAGGGTTGTCCAGCACGGCGTAGGCGATGGCGCAGAACAGCGAGTTGAGACGCTTCATGTCGCTGATCAGGTCCAGGTGCAGCGAGCTGGTCTCGATGCTCTGTACCACCTGCTGGTGCAGGCGGTCGACATGGGCATGGGCGTAGCGCCGTTCCTGCAGGCGGAAGCGCTGCTTGGCCCGGCGCAGGCGCTTGGCGCTGTCGAGGTCGCCGTTGAGGAACACTGAGAGACCCAGGCGCAGGTTGGAGACCAACTGCTGGTACAGGGTGCCGATCTCTTCCAGGCCGGTGTCGGAGAACGAGCGGCTGCGCGAGGTCTTCTTGTCCTGCACGGCGGCGAGCATGTGCTCGATGATGTCGCCGGCCTGCTCCAGGTTGATCGCCAGCTCGATGATCTCCGCCCAGCGCCGGCTGTCGCGTTCGGACAGGTCCTCGCGCGGCATCCTTGCCAGATACAGCTTGATCGCGGTGTAGAGGGCGTCGACGTCGTCGTCGAGCTTGCGGATGTCCTTGCCGAGCAGCGGATCGCCGCCGCGGATGATCTGCATCAGATTGTTCAGCATCTGCTCGACGGTATCGCCCATGCGCAGGGTCTCGCGCACCGCGTTGGCCAGCGCCAGGCTCGGCGTGTCGAGGGCGGCGGGATCGAGATGGCGCGGCCGGGCGACGTCGTCGGGAAGGGCGCGGTCGGGCATCACCCGGGTGCAGAAGCTGGCCATGGCGTTGGTCAGCGGCAGGCAGGCGAGGCAGCGCGCGGCGTTGTAGAGCACGTGGAAGGCGATCACCAGTTCGGCTGTGCTGAACTGCCAGTGATCCATCCAGTCCGCCAGCGGCCCCACCAGGGGCAGCACCAGCAGGCAGCCGGCGACCTTGAACAACAGGCTGCCGAGGGCCACCCGGCGACCGGCGGCGTTTTGCGCGGTGGCGCTGAGCATGGCCAGGATGCCGCTGCCGAGGTTGGCGCCGACCACCAGGCACAGCGCGACTTTCAGCGAGATCACCTTGGACGCGGCGAGGGTCGCGGTAAGCAGCACGGCGGCCAGGCTGGAATAGGAAATCATGGCGAACAACGCGCCGGTCAGCGCGTCGAGCATGATGTCGCCGGTCAGGCTGGAGAACAGTACCTTGACGCCCTTGGCTTGGGTCATCGGCTCGGCGGCAGCGACGATCAGCTGGAGCGCCAGGATGATCAGGCCGAGGCCGATGAATACCCGGCCGAGCTGGCCGAGGCGGGTCTGTTTGCGGCTGAGGAAGAAAATCACGCCGAAGAAGATCAGCAATGGCGAAAGCCACGACAGGTCGAGGGTCAGCACCCGCGCCATCAGCGCGGTGCCGACATCGGCGCCGAGCATGATCGCCAGGGCCGGCGCCAGTGCCATCAGGCCCTGGGCGACGAAGGAGGTGGCCAGCAGGGCGGTGGCGTTGCTGCTTTGCACCAGAGCGGTGACGCCGATGCCGGCGGCGAACGCCAGCGGGCGTTTTTCCACGCTGCGACTGAGGATGCGCCGCAGGTCGGCGCCGTAGACCCGGAGAATTCCGGTGCGGACGATATGCGTGCCCCACACCAGCAGGGCGACGGCAGAGAGCAGGTCGAGCAGTTTCAGCATGGCGTGGCCCCCCTGGCACTACGACGAATGGCCAACCTCGCGCCAGGTTCCGCGTGCGTTGCGCCGCAGAGCCCGGACAACGGCGCCAACGGCCACGATGGAAAGGCAGCGTTCAGGCGAGTTGTAACACGAACGTCATATTTGGACAGGCGCCCCCCGCGGGAGTTCGTCCCGGCAGCCCGAGCGGCAGGGCGCCTACCCTTCATTCAAGCGTGCGCGCCGCGAAACGGCGAGGATTTTTTCGCCTTCCGTTCGATGCATGCGTTTGCGCCACAGCCCATGGAATTAGCCGACAGGAAGGGTATCCTTTGCACCTTTTGAAAAGCCCCGGTCTAGAGGGATACAGAGGAGTGGTGCGGATGCGATTTGCGGGGATCAGTGGCTGCCTCTCGGCAGCGGTGTTGGCGCTCGGGGTAGGGGGAGCGCCGGTGGTTCGGGCCGATGCGCTGGGCGATAGCCTGGAGCAGGCGCACATCCGCAAGGCGACCTTCGCCGCGCCGGCCTGGGAAGGCTATACCAACGCCGACGGCAGTGGCCTGTACTGGGACCTGCTGAAGCAGGTCTATGCGCCCTACGGGCTCGACGTGAAATTCATCAACATGCCCTGGAACCGCGCCAACAAGCTGATGACCGCGGGCTCCATGGTCGATGGCGTGCCGGGCGAGATCCCCGGCGTGGAGGGCAAGCTGTACGCCCAGTTGCCGATCGACATCGAGTACCACGGCGTGATGCATGCGGCGAAGACGCCCTTTTCCGGTCGCGCCAGCCTCACCGGCAAGCGCGTCGGCTGGCGCCACAGCTACAACCTGATCCCCGCGGAGCAGCGCGACTTCACCCTGGTCGAGTGCATACGCCCCGAGCGTTGCACCGAGCAGGTCCAGAACGGCGAGCTGGATTTCTTCCTCGACGAGCCGGACGAACTGGAAAAGCAGCGCAGCGAAGCGCACCTGGCGGCCGATGCCTATCCGATCGCGCAACTGCCGCCCGGCAAAGAGTCCTTCATGACCTTCGCCGACAGCGCCAGCGGCCGGCTCCTGCGCGAGGTCTACGACGCGCGGGTGCGGCAGATGGCGGCGTCCGGCGAGCTGCGGGCGCTCTACCAGCGCTGGAACAGCGAGGTGCCCGGCGCCGTGCAGGCCCTTTCGGCGCAGTGATGCGCCGCTCATTTCCACCGCGGAGCCTTTCCGGGGCTTGCGCGGCGGGAATGAAACGCCTAGGATTCGCCCTTCATTTCCCCCACTCACGCACCGCAAAGGAGGTTACATCGATGATTCAGTTCTCTACCCTTTGCAGGCTGCGCCTGGCCTAACGGCCACCGAAACCTACCGCTCGACCCCCTGCACCGCTGAACGATTCCCGCCCTTGCGTCCGCGCAAGCTTCCGGCGAGAGGTCATCGGCTGCCGCGGTCACCGCTCCCCAGGTTTTCACTTCTCCGTTAGACGCCCTTCGCCCTTCCGCGAGTGCCCGCTCGGCTTCGGTCTGCCCCCCGGATCTACCGTTTCAATCACATGGATTGGATTATGGGCAACTACATCAAGCCTTTGTCCGCGGGCGTCGCACTGATCGCCTCGGACAGCACCTGGATCGAAGGCAAGGCGATCCAGCAACTGCAAACCACCGCCGAGCTGGATGGCATGCGCCGCGTCGTCGGTCTCCCGGACCTGCATCCCGGTCGCGGCTATCCGGTCGGCGCGGCGTTCTTCTCCGTCGGCCGCTTCTACCCGGCGCTGGTCGGCAACGACATCGGCTGTGGCATGGCCCTGTGGGAAACCGGCCTGGCCCCCGGCAAGCTGTCGGCGGACAAACTGGAAAAGCGCCTGGGCAATCTCGACCTGCCGCTGGACGAGACCTGGAACGATTGCATCGAAGCCCTGGAGCTGCCGGCCCGCGAGCACTGGCGCGCGCTCGGCACGATCGGTGGCGGCAATCACTTCGCCGAACTACAGCAGGTCGAGACCGTGTTCGACCAGGCTGCCCTGCACGCCCTCGGCCTCGATGCCGATCGCCTGCAACTGCTGGTGCACAGCGGCTCGCGCGGGCTCGGCCAGGCGATCCTGCAAGAGCATGTCAGCCTGCACGGCCACGCCGGCCTGCTCGACGGCAGCCTGGAAGCTTCCGCCTACCTGGCGCGGCACGCCGATGCGTTGCGCTTCGCCGAGGGTAACCGCCAGCTCATCGCCCGGCGCATTCTCGAACGCTTGCGCTGCGACGGCCTGGAACTGCTCGACGTCAACCACAACCTGGTGGCGCCGGCACAGGTCGATGGCGTCGACGGCTGGCTGCACCGCAAGGGCGCCACCCCGGCCGACCAGGGTGTGCTGGTGATCCCCGGCTCGCGCGGCGACTACAGCTACCTGGTGGAGCCCGTGCCGAGCGCGCAGAGCCTGTTCTCCCTGGCCCACGGCGCCGGTCGCAAATGGCAGCGCGGCGAGTGCCGGGAACGCCTGGCGGCGCGCTTCAGCGTCGACCAGCTGGGCCGCACGCGCCTTGGTAGCCGGGTGATCTGCGGCGACCGCCAGCTGATCTACGAGGAAGCGCCGGAAGCCTACAAGGGTATCGACTCGGTGGTCGGCGCGCTGCTCGAAGCCGGCCTGCTGCGCCTGGTCGCCCGCCTGAAGCCGGTGCTGACCTACAAGACCCGTGGGGAGTGCTGCCGATGATCCTGCTGCAACTCTCCGCGGCCCAGGGCCCGGCGGAATGCTGCCTGGCGGTGGCGAAGGCGTTCGAGCGGCTGTGCCTCGAGGCGGCGCAAGCCGGCGTCGAGGTCGAGGTGCTCGAGGAGGTGGCCGGTGAGCGTCCGCGCACCTGGCGTTCGCTGCTCCTGGGGCTGCGCGGCATTGCCGCCGAAGCGCTCGCCGAGCACTGGTGCGGCGGTATCCAGTGGATCTGCACCAGTCCCTACCGGGCGAGGCATGCGCGCAAGAACTGGTTCATCGGCGCGGAGCGCTTCGCCGCGCCGCCGGCCAGCCTGGAGGGCGAGATCCGTTTCGAGACCCTGCGCTCTTCCGGCCCCGGCGGCCAGCATGTCAACACCACCGACTCGGCGGTGCGCGCCACCCACCTGGCCAGCGGCATCAGCGTCAGGGTGCAGAGCCAGCGTAGCCAGCACGCCAACAAACGCCTGGCGATCTTGCTGATCGCCCGGCGCCTCGCGGACCAGGCGAGCAGCGCGGCCGACGCGCTGCGCGCGGAGCGCCGCCAGGCCCACGGCCGGATCAGTCGCGGCGCGGCTCGCCGGGTATTCCGCGGCGAGCGTTTCGAGCCGGCCTGAGCGGCTCAGTCGCCGAGCACTTCCTTGCGCAGCTTCACTGGCTCTTCGCCCCGCTTGCGCGCAGCGGCGCCGCGCATGCGGATGTTCAGCGCCTCCACGGCCAGGGAGAAGGCCATGGCGAAGTAGACGTAGCCCTTCGGCACATGGACTTCGAAGGCTTCGGCGATCAGCACCGTGCCGACCACGATGAGGAACGACAGGGCGAGCAT
>NZ_KV813597.1:0-63886 GCF_001813645.1 Pseudomonas sp. HMSC063H08 | reverse complement strand
ATGAGGAACGACAGGGCGAGCATCTTCAGCGACGGGTGCTTGTCGATGAAGTCGCTGATGGCGCCGGCACAGAGCATCATCACCAGTACCGCGACGATGATCGCCGCGACCATCACCGGCACGTGGGAGACCATGCCGACGGCGGTGATCACCGAGTCCAGGGAAAAGACGATGTCGATGATCGCGATCTGGATGATGGTGCCGATGAAGCCGCCCGCCGAACCCTTCGGTTCCTCGCCGCTTTCTTCCTCGCCTTCCAGGCCCTGGTAGATCTCCGAGCTGCTTTTCCAGAGCAGGAACAGGCCGCCGAAGAACAGGATCAGGTCGCGTCCGGAGATGCCCTGGCCGAACAGGTGGAAGAGGTCGGCGGTCAGGCGCATGACCCAGGTGATCGACAGCAACAGCAGGATCCGCGTCACCATCGCCAGGGCCAGGCCGAAGAAGCGGGTGCGTGGCTGCAGGTGCTTCGGCATGCGCCCGACCAGGATCGAGATCATGATGATGTTGTCGATGCCGAGGACGATCTCCAGGGCGGTCAGGGTGAAGAACGCAATCCAGATTTCCGGGCTGGTCAGCCATTCCATGAAGCGGTCACTCGTCTCGGTCAGTTACTGAACAGGGGGAACAGGCCCAGCAGCAGGGCCATGGCGAGGATCGCCAGGCACACCAGCACGGCCCATTTCAGGGTGAAGCGCTGGTGGTCGCCGAAGTCGATCTTGGCCAGCCCCACCAGCAGGTAGGTGGAGGGCACCAGCGGGCTGAGCAGGTGCACCGGCTGGCCGACGATCGAGGCGCGGGCCATTTCCACCGGGGTGATGCCGTATTCGGCGGCGGCCTGGGTGAGGATCGGCAGGACGCCGTAGTAGAAGGCGTCGTTGGACATGAAGAAGGTGAACGGCATGCTCACCAGCGCGGTGATGGTCGCCAAGTATGGGCCCAGCGCCGGCGGGATCACCGCCAGCAGGCTCTTGGACATGGCGTCGACCATCCCGGTGCCGGAGAGGATGCCGGTGAACACCCCGGCGGCGAAGATCAGCGAGACCACCGCGAGAATGTTCTCGGCGTGCGCGCCTATGCGCTTCTTCTGCTCCTGGATGCACGGGTAGTTGACGATCATGGCGATGCCGAAGGCGATCATGAACAGCACCGGCATCGGCAGCAGGCCGGCGATCAGGGTCGCCATCAGGGCCACGGTGAGAATGGCGTTGAACCACAGCAGCCTGGGCCGGCGCGCCTCCGGGTACTGCGACACGCTGATCTCCGCCAGGTCCTCGTGGTCGGTGGGCAGGTGCAGCTCGCCGAGGCGGGCGCGCTCGCGCTTGCCGTAGATCCAGGCGATGGCGAAGATCGCCAGCAGCCCGGCGATCATCGCCGGGATCATCGGCACGAAGATATCCGCGGGGTCGACGTGCAGGGCGCTCGCCGCGCGGGCGGTGGGGCCGCCCCAGGGGGTCATGTTGAGCACCCCGCTGGAGAGCATGATCAGGCAGGCCATCACCAGCGGGCTCATGCCCAGGCGGCTGTACAACGGCAGCACGGCGGCCACGCAGATCATGTAGGTGGTCGAGCCGTCGCCGTCGAGGGAGACGATCATCGCCAGCGCCGCGGTGCCCAGCGAGACCTTCAGCGGGTCGCCCTTGACCAGCCGGAGGATCTTGCGCACCGCCGGGTCGAACAGCCCGGAGTCGATCATGATGGCGAAGTAGAGGATCGCGAACATCAGCATCACGCCGGTCGGCGCCAGGGTGCGGATGCCGTCGAGCATCATCGGGCCGAGGCCGGCGGCGAAACCGCCGATCAGGGCGAAGGCGATCGGGACCAGGATCAGCGCGATCAGCGCGGACAGGCGCTTGGTCATGATCAGGAACATGAAGGTCGCCACCATGGCGAAGGCGAGCAGGGTCAGCATGGGTTCACTCCGGGGAAGACGGCGGACGGGCGTGCGGCGTGCGGTCAGCAGGCGGCGGGCGGGAGGCGTCGCGCGGACGGAGTGCGGCTGTAGGCGTGTGCGGAACGGGGCATGGCAATCACCATTGTTGTTTTTGTACGGGTAAGCGGGCGTCTCATGGACGCGCCGTCGTGACCGGTCTTCTGCCGGTGGTGGGCGGATGCTACGGCGGGAAGCTTTCAGGCAGCTTTCGCTGGATAACGGCGGGAAACGTGCGGGTAATTTCGGATATGTGGTCGATCAGGGCTGCCGCGCGAGGAGCGCCGCGGCCAGTTGCAGGTCGCTGTACCCGGCGTATTCCGGGGCCTGGCGCAGGACCTGCAAGGCCGCCTGGAGGTACGCGCCACGGATCGCACCGTCGCTGGCGACGAAGCTGGCGGCGTCGTCCCGCGCCTGGACGAGCTTGTCGCCCTCGTCAGCGCTGGACTCCTGTGCGCTGACGGTGCTGCCGATGAACGGGCCGACGGTGGTGACGGCCGCCCAGAAGAAGGTGGCGGCGCCGGGTTCGTCGTCGAATTCGGGAAACACCTTGATGAAACCGAAGGCCGGTTGGCAGAGCAGGCAGAGCGCCGTGAGGGCGGCGGCGACGCGTCCTGTCGTCATGGGCTTCCTTGCAGCACGAGGAGTACGCCGACCAGGGTGGCGCCGGAAAGCAGCGTTTGCAAGGTGATGATGCCCGCCATCAGGTGGCCGTCGCCGCCCAGTTGGCGGGTCAGCACATAGGCGGTGGGCGCCGTCGGCAGGGCGAAGAACAGCACCAGCACGGCGCTTTCCATGCTCGGCAGGCCCAGCCCGCGAGCGATGGCGAAGGCCAGCAGGGGCATCGCCAGCAGCCGCGCCGCGCAGTTCCAGCCAAGGGCCGCGACTTCGCCGCCGAGTTCCTGGGGTTTCAGCGCCGCGCCGACGCACAGCAGGCCCAGTGGCAGGCTGGCCACCGCCAGCAGGTTGAGCAGGCGATCGCTGCCGCCGGGCAGGCCGACGCCGGACAGGTTGACCAGTGCGCCGGCGAGGCAGGCGAGGATCAGCGGGTTCTTCAGGATCGGCAGCAGCAGCGCGCGCAGGCTGATGCCGCGCTCGGCGGTCAGCGCCCAGACCGACATCACGTTCACCGTCGGCACCATCAGCGCCAGCATCAGCGCGGCCAGGGTCAGGCCCGGCTTGCCGTACAGGCTGCCGACCGCGGCCAGGCCGAGATAGGTGTTGAAGCGCAATACGCCCTGGGCGATGGCGCCGAAGCGCCCGGCGTCCCAGCCGCGCCAGCGCTTGCAGAGCAGCAGGGCGAGCCAGGCGACGCCGAGCCCGAGCAGTACGGCCAGGGCCTGGCGGGCCAGGCCGGGGTCGTCCAGCGGCGCGGTTGCCAGGTTGCTGAACAGCAGCGCGGGAAACAGGATGAAGTAGTTCAGGCGTTCTGCGGCAGGCCAGAAGGCTTCGCCGGGAAAGTCCCAGCGGCGCAGGGCGTAACCGCCGACGATGAGGGCGAACAGCGGCCAGAGGGAGTAGAGCAGAGCGGTCACGGGCACCCCCGGATAGTGGAATCCGCTCATCTTGCGAGGTGGCTGCGGCACAGGGCAAGTCCGGCTTATGCTGGCACTCCCGCGAGGAGGATTCGCCATGCCCGAGACCCATACCGGCGGTTGCCATTGCGGCTATCTGCGCTACGCCGTCGCCGCGCCGCTGGACGATGTCGCTCACTGCCACTGCTCGATCTGCCGGCGCACCACCGGCGGCATCGTCACCACCTGGGCCACGGTGCCGCGCGCGGCGTTCCGCTGGCTGGCGGGCGAAGCGGCGGAATATGCCTCGTCGGCCAGCTGCACGCGCTACTTCTGCCCGCGTTGCGGGGCCAACCTGGCGTTGTTCACCCGGCTCAGCGCCGATACCCTGGACTTCACCGTGGCCAGCCTCGACCATCCCGAGCGCGCCCCCGCCAACCGGCACATCTGGGTCGGCAGCCGCCTGCCATGGCTACACCTCGACCCGCAGTTGCCCGAAGAGGACGAGGAGTTCATCGCCGGAGCGGACGCCCCGTGAGCGAAGACCGGAGGTGGCACCTGTAGGGCGAATAACGCAGAGCGTTATCCGCCGTCTGCGAGGCGCTGGAAGAGCGCCCGGGACGCGTCCTGCAGGCGCCTCCCTCAGGGCAGCATCAGCCCGCCGGCCGCCTTGTGCAGCTCGCGCAGGTGCGCGCCGACCTCCTTGATGTTGGCCTCGTTGGCTTCCAGCTCGGCGCGGCGCTCGGGATCGAGCAGGGCGCGGACCTCGCGGTCGAGGTCGTCGCTGAGCCGGCGCAGCCGCGCCTGGCGTTCGCGGGTCTGCTCTTCCAGGTGCTTCCACTCGGCGGCCTGCGGCAGGCCGTAGCCGCCCTCCAGGAGTTCCGCCGGACGACTGAGGAAGCCGCTGTCGTCGAGGATCTGCTGGAAGGTCTTGCCGGCCACTTCCAGGCGCTGGTCGCCGGCCGGCTTGTCCAGGTGGCCGAGGTACAGGCGCTTCAACTCGTCCTGGGCGAGCAGCAGCTGGCGCCGCAGCGAGGCCTGCTCGAGCAGCAGCAGCGCGGCGCTGGCGCGCAGGTCGGCCTTGGCGAACCAGGGCTGGCGCTCCCTGGCCGGCAGCGCCAGCCAGTCCTCGACCTTGTCCTGGGGGATGTGCAGGCGCTGCTTGAGCACGTCGAACATCGCCTGGTAGCGGTCGCGGAAGGAGTCGAAGCGGTAGCCCAGGCGCAGGGCTTCCTTGGGGTCGTCGAGCACACTGGGATCGGCCAGCTTGCGGTTCTCCAGCATCTCGAGCACGCCGTAGGGGGTGATGCTGTCCAGGCTTTGCAGCGGTCGCCGGGGGATGCCGCTGCGCAGCAGCTTGAGGGTTTCCACCGCGCAATTGTTGGAGATGAAGTAGTACTGGCCGTCGTAGCTCCAGTGACTCTGCGCGGCGCGCTCGACCAGGCTGGCGACCTCCTCGCGGTCCAGCTTCAGCGGCACCGAGGCGAGGCTGCGCAGCTCGACCTTGGTGTATTCCTCGATGACCTGCGACAGCGGCAGGACGAACAGGCGCGACGGATAGGCGCCGGTCAGGCCGTCCCAGCTGGACAATTGCAGGTCGCCGACGAAGGCGCGGTAGGACAGCACCAGATGCTGGTCGAGGTCCAGCCGGCAGTCCGGCCCACGCGGCCGGCCGGGGGCGCAGATCACCAGGCGGAGCATGGTGTGGCCCCAGCGGCTGACCAGGTTGTCGTTGGCCTCGGCCAGCAGGTAGTCGACCTCGTAGACCCGCTCGGGGTCGAGCTGGCCCAGCGGCTGCTGGCCGAAGTCGCGGCCGGCGTTGAGGTAGGCGAAGCTCTGCGCACAGGCGCTGTGTTCCGGCGCCCAGCCGAAGCGTTGCTGGTAGTAGCGGTAGAGCGCCGGGCGGCGGCAGGCGTAGCTGGGATCGAGAAGGAAGTACTCCATGTTCACCGCGACGAACTCGCGCGGATTGCTCAGCTCGTAGACGTCCGGGCTGCGCAGTACGAATCCATTGTGCGCCTCGCGCCGCCCGCGCTGGCCGGCGCGCTGCGGCCAGCCGGCGAGATCGAGCAGGCGCGGGTCGTCGGAGAGCGTGAAGCGGCGCCCGCTCTGCCCGCGGCAATCGGTGGGCTGGGCGATCCGGCCGAGGGTTTCTTCCTGGCGCGTGCAGCGGCGGATCTCGCGTTTTTCCTCCGCCGACCACAGGCGCGCGCGATCGTAGACGTGGGTCAGCTCGTGCAGCAGGGTCGCCAGCAGTTCGCGCCGCTCGGTGCCGTGCACGCGCCCGGTCTGGCGGCTGGCGGCGCTGCCGTCGGTGAGATCGGCCAGGTACTTGCGGTTCAGCGCGATGCGCTGCGGGCCACGGGCCTGGCCCATGCCGTTGGCGGGCAGGTCGTCGCGCCACTCGACCTCGATCTCGCGGTCCAGGCGTTCGCGGAAGGCCGGCGGCAGCTTGTCCGCGGCTTCGTCCAAGAGTTGCTGGCTGGCCTCGCGCTGCGCAGGGTCCAGCCCAGGCGCGTCGAGTTTCAGGCGCAGGGCCGCCGTCGCGTTGCCGGCTCCGCAGAGGGCCAGCGCCAGCAGCCAGGCGCAGGCCTTCCTCACAGGGCGAGAATGGCTTCGGCAAGTACCTGGTCGGAGGCTTCGCGGGCTTCCGGCAGACGGCTGCGCAGGGTCCGCATCGCGGCTTCCAGCTGGGCGCCGCGAATGGCGCCGTCGCTGGCGACGAAACTGGCGGCGTCGTCGCGCGCCTCGGTGACCACTTTCATGTCGCGCACGGAAGTGGTGGTGTCGGAAGTGAAGTCGATGCTGCGGTCGAGGGCGCGAACGATGATATTGCTGGTCGCGACCACCGAGCGTGCTTCCGCGGCCGTGGCGCAGAGCGCCAGCAGCAGGGCGGCGAACAGGGGGCTATGACGCATGGAGCTACGGCGCATGGAGGTTCTCCGGAACGGTGGTGATCGCCTATTGGGCAAGAATTGCTTCGGCCAGTTCCTGATCGCTGGCCGCCAGCTCGGGGTGCGCGACACGCAGCCAGCGCAATGCCGCTTCCAGGCGCGCACCGCGGATGCTGCCATCGCTGGCGACGAAACTGGCCGCATCGCCCCGGGCATCGCGTAACAATTTGTTCTCGAACGGCGTGCTGGTCAGCTTGCTGGTGACGTAAAGAGACTTCGCGGTGAACGCCGTCGTGGTATCGAAGGCGTGCGCAGCGGGCGCCAGCAGGCAACAGAAGAACAACGAGAACCGGTAACGCATGGGGTTGAGCGGAATAGGACTGGAACAGCCGCCAAGGCTAACGGAATGTGCGGCGCGGAGCCAGTGTGGCCGGTCGGCCGGGTCATCGCCGCAGCCGGGCGGCTGCGGCGGCGGGACGGGCGACTCAGATGGTCAGGATCGCCTGGGCCAGTTGCATGTCGTTGGCGGCCAGGCTCGGCAGCTTGCCACGGATGTGGCGCAGTGCGGCTTCCAGGTGCGAGCCGCGGATGTCGCCCTGGCTGGCGACGAAGCTGGCGGCGTCGTCGCGCGCTTCGAGGACGATCTTGTCGTCGCGGAAGGAATTGGTGATGTCCGAAGTGGCATTGGAGGTCATGCCGGTAGCGCGGACCAGGGTATCCGTGGTGACCACGAAGCTGCTGGCGAACGCGCTGGAGGCGCAGGCGAGCAGGGCAGCGGCACCGATCAGGCGCAGACGTTTCATGTGAGTTGCTCCGAACGAAGTCAGCGTAGACGGCCGCATCCGCGCGGCCGTGTCAACGCTGAGACTAACCAACTGTGCGCCACGTCACCAGCGGCTCAGCGCCAGAAAGGTTTCGAAATCTCTACGTAGCGTTCGCTCGGGCTGATCGCCAGGTCGGCGAGGTCGTGTTCGGACATTTGCGCAAGATGCTTGCGCGATCGAGCGTTTTGTCGCCAGGAATTCAATTTTTCCAGCAGGGCGGCGAGATGTGGATGGGCAGCCGGGAGACCGCTGGAACTCCCGGCGTGCGGGTGCGGGGATGTCCTCATCGTGCGTTCCTTCCCATCCCGGGGATGGGGGCGGGGTGTGGAACCTCATGATGCGCCGGGACCGCTGGCTTGCTCAGGGGCAACCACGCGGGAGTTGGACGGAACAGTTCGGTGGCCCCGGCAACTGTTCCGCCCGGCTGTAGCGGAACTGTTCCGGTGGCTCTACGCCTGGGCGGGCTTGCGCGCGATGATCACCTGGCTCTTGGCGACCACGGCGTCCAGGGCCTGCTTGATGGCCGGGCCGCGCGGCGAGTCGAGCAGCGCCTGCCAGGTCCTGGCCCAGTGTTCGAGGAGAGGATGGTCGGGATTGCCGAAATCGACCTTGGCCTCCCAGAACAGCAGCATCCACAGCGACCAGTAGAAGCCGTAGCGGCTGTGGCTGAGGATTTCCAGCCCGGCTTCGCGCACCAGTGCGGCGAACTGCTCCTCGCCGAGCACGCGGATGTGGTTGGGCTTGCGGAAGTATTCGTCGGCGGCGAAGTCTTTCTGCAGGTCTTCCGACGTGGGATGCGGCACGCTGAGCAGATAGAGTGCGCCGGGCTGGCCGACCCGTACCAGCTCGGCGAGGAACTGCCGCGGATCGTCGACGTGCTCGATGACCTCGGTGGAGACCACCCGGGTGGCCGTGGCGTCAGCCAGGGGCAGCGGGTCGCAGTCGCTGACCAGGCATTCCAGTTCGCGGGCCGGGGTATCGGCCAGGCGCTCGCGGGTCCTGGCGATCTTTTCCGCGTCGATGTCGGCGATGATGATGCGAGCGCCGCGCATGGCGCAGAAATGAACGTTGCCGCCGTCGCCGCACCCCACGTCGAGCACGGTGTCCTTGGCGGAAATCGGAAAGCCGCTGAACAGCTCGTCGGTCTCCTGGTTGAACCAGCCGCTGAGCACCGCGTCGCGCAACCCGAGCATGTACGGGTCGACCGGCGCAGGGGCGGGTGGCGCGGCGACGGGCTCGGCGACGGGGCTGGGCGGCGAGACGATCTTCTTGAGGAAGTTCAGCATGAGGTGGCTCCGGAAGTGGTGGCGACGCGGCGGGCGGCGCTCAGGCGCTTGACCAGGCGGGAGCCCAGGTCGCGGCAGGGGCTCTCGACGAAGCGGTAGTTGAACTCGCTGAGTACGACGATCAGGACCAGGCTGGTGCCGAGCAGCGACAGGGGCCGCTCGCCGGCGTCCCAGCCCAGGCGGAAGCAGAGTTCGCGACTGAGATAGAACGCCGGGATGTGGATCAGGTAGATCGCATAGGAGCGCGCGCCGACCCAGACCAGCAAGCGCTTCAGCGGCCCGTTGGAGAGCAGGTAGTCGCGGTCGTAGGAGGCTATCCACACCAGCAGTCCGCACAATAGCGCGATGGCGCCGATCCGCACGGCGACCAGGCTGTACGCTTCGCTGGCCAGCACGCCCAGGGCCGCGGCCACGGCGACCAGCAGCAACGGCCCGCTCCAGGCGCGGCCCAGCAGGGTGGGGTTCCAGCGGGCATAGCCAGGCTGCAGGGAGGCGAGGGCGAGCAGTACGCCGATGGCCAGGGCGTCGGTGCGCAACACCATCAGCAGCGGCGTGCGCAGGCTGAAGAACTGGACCAGCACCAGCGCCAGCAGGGCCCAGCCCAGGTAGCGACGCAGGCAGAGGATCAGCAGCGGCAGCAGGAGGTAGAACTGTTCCTCCAGGGAAAGGCTCCAGTAGACGAAGCTGGCACCGTATTCGTAGCGGTAGAAACTGTCGGCGAAGCGGAAGTTGGCGACCTGGAGGAAACCGGCGAGGCTCGCCGCGAGGTTGGCCGACAGGCTGCCGAAGGCTCCGGAGCGGTTCAGCAGCAGGCAACAGGCCAGGATCAGCGCCAGCCACAGCCAGGCCGAGGGCAGCAGGCGGAAGGCGCGGCGGATCCAGAAGTACCGCGCCTGTTCCCAGAATGCCTGGCGTGTGGGCGCCTCGCGCAGTTGCGGGATGAGGGTGCGGGCGATGACGAAGCCGGAGATGGCGAAGAACAGGTCCACGCCCCACCAGAACTGGACGCGCTGGTTGATGCCGTCCAGCAGTGCCGGGGAGCCGCTGAACAGGTTGCCGTGCAGATGGTGGAATACCACGCCGAGCACGGCCAGCCCGCGCAACAGTTCGATGTCGAGGATGCGTTTGCCGCTCATGTCCGCGACGATCCGGGGTCGAGCGGCTTGCGCGCGATGATCACCTGGCTCTTGGGCATGAAATGGTCGAGCAGGTGCTTGATCTCCAGACCGTCGGGACGGGCCAGGAGGTTTTCCCAGAGCCGTGCCCAGTCTTCCATCAGCGCCGGGTAGGGCGGCTGGATACGGTCGCGGACGGCGCCGCCGAGCTCACGGCCGGCGGCCCGTTCGCTGGCCCAGAAGAAGATCATGCCCATCACCCAGAAGAAGCCGCTGGCCTGGCGGTGCTCGATGACCAGCCCGGCGTCCTGCACCAGGCGCGCGAAGTCGTCGCGGGAGAAGATGTGGATGTGGTTGGGCGCCCGGAAGTAGTCGGCCGGGGCGATGCCCTGCTGCAGGTGTTCGCCGACCGGGTCCGGCACGCTCAGCAGGTACTGCGCGCCAGGGCGCCCGAGACGCACGAGTTCGGCCATCACCCGCGCTGGGTTGGCCACGTGTTCGAGCACTTCCATGCACACCAGCTTGTCGGCGCAGGCGTCGCGCAGCGGCAGCGGGTCGCTGTCGCTGACCAGGCCGGTGAAGGGCCGCCGGGCCACTGCCTCGACCTGCTGCGCCAGGCTCCGCACCTTGTCTTCCTCGCTGTCGGTGAAGATCACCGAAGCGCCCTGGCGGGCGGCGAAGAGGGTGGCGACGCCTTCGCCGCAGCCGAGATCGAGCAGGGTGTCCTGGGCGCCGATGGCGAAGCCGGCGAGCAGTTCGCCGGTTTCGCTGCGGAACCAGCCATCCAGCACCGCATCGCGCAGACCGCACATGCGTGGCGACACCGGTTCGCTCGCCGCAGCGGGACGGGAACGCCAGCGTTGGAGCAGGGCGCGGATCATGCCGGGATGCTTTGCAAGTCGGCGGGGTCGCCTTGTGCCGCTTCGTCGAGGAAGCGACGCAGGCGCTCCACGGCCAGCTTGCGGCTGCAGAAGCGTTCGAGGCTGGCGCTGGCATGCGCGGACATGCGTGCGTAGCGCTCCGGTTCCTGGCGAGCGACCTCGAAACTGGCCCGGTAGGCCCGGCACAGCGACTCCCAGTCGGTGATGTAGCGCAGCGTGCGGTAGGCCGCACGCGGGTCGTGGGGCCAGGCGGTGGCTTCTTCCGAGGAGTCGACGATGAAGGCGTTGTCGGCGTCGATGTAGTCGATCATCGCGGTATTGCGCGGAGCCACGGCCGGCTTGCCGCTGGACATGAATTCCATCAGCGGCAGGCATTGGCCTTCGCCGTAGGAGGTGTTCACCACGTAGCTGGTGGCCTCGACCAGCCGCTCGTAGTCCGGGTCGGCGAGGTAGCCGTGGATCAGCACGATGCGGCAGCGGTAGGACTGGTTCTTGTACAGGTGGTGAAGCATGTCGGCCAGCGCTTCGCCGACGTTGTGGTGGGTCAGTTTCAGCACCAGGGTGGCGTCGGGCTCGTCGCGGAAGGTGGCGCAGAACGCGCTGATCATGTCCTGCCAGTTCTTGCGCCCGTCGTAGGGGTTGAACACCGAGGTGTAGATGACCCCGTCGAGGCTCAGCTCGACCTGTTTCGCCGCGCGGTCCGGCAGGGCCAGGACCTCCGCCGAGGGCTCGGGGTCGGCATGGACGGCCAGGTCCAGCTGGCGGCTGTCCACCAGCAGGCCGTCCAGGCGCAGGCGCACATCCCGGGCTTCGGGACGGCCCGCCTGCTGCGAGGCGCGGTTGGCGAAGCGATCCCAGACCGGCGCCGGCACGCTCAGTACCGGGTAGTCGCGACCCATGGCGGCGCGCACCACGTCGACCGTGAAGCTGGAGTGGGTGATGGCCCGTCCGCTGTGGCGCAGCACGTGTCGCCAGTCGTGGCGCGGTTCGCCGTGCCAGGTTTCGCTGGGCAGGGTGCTGAACTCCCAGGCGAACACCGGGATGGTTGGGCAGGCATGGTGGATCGGCGTGCGATGGGGCGGCGAGAAGGAGAGGAAGACGCAGGGTTCGCCGCGCTTGCGGCAGTCGTGGTAGAGGCGGTCCACCAGTTCGTCGGGATCGCTGACTTCGACCACCTGGCCGATCTCTTCCAGCAGCGGACGGAATTCCTTGAGGACGAAGTAATAGCTGTACTCCGGGCGCCCGAGGTTCTGCCGGATGGTGGTCTTGTTGGTCTCGGAGTGGATGATGATCAGCATGGAACGTTGCCTGTGGCGGTGGCCGCCAGTTCGACGCCGGGCGCAGGGGGTGCCTTGCGAGCGGAAAGGAAGGGTTCCAGGCGCTGGCGGACCACGTCGCCGGCGCAGTAGCCGCGCATGCGTTGGTTGGCCGCGGTGGACAGCTGCCGATAGCGCTCCGGCTGTTCCCGGGCCACCCGGTAGCTCTCCAGGTAGGCCTCCTTCAGGGACTCCCAGCTCGGCCGGTAGCGCCGGGTGCTGTACAACCGGCGCGAATCCTGCGGCCAGGCCGCGGGCTCCTGGCTGGAGCGGACCACGAAGCCCACCTGGGCGTCCATGTAGTCGGCCATCGCCGAATGGTCCGGAGCGATCGCCGGGGTGCCGCAGGACATGAACTCCATCAGCGGCAGGCACAGGCCTTCGCAGCGCGAGGCGTTCACGTAGTAGCTGGCGGCTCCGTACAGACGGGCGTACTCCGCGGCGTCGAGATAGCCGTGCAGGGCGATGACCCGGCAGGCGAACGGCGACAGTTGGGAAAGCAGGGTGAGCAGTTCGACGTGGTAGGTCGTCAGGTCGCTCTGGGTCATCTTCAGCACCAGCGTGGCATCGCTGGTGTCGCGGAATGCCCAGCAGAAGGCGGTGATCAACTGATGCCAGTTCTTGCGCCCGTCCAGCGGATTGAACACCGAGACGTAGACCACCCCGTCCACGACGACCTGCTGGTGCTGGTCGACGTCCGGCAGCAGCGCCGGCGGATGCTCGGGTTCGGCGGGCGGCATCGGCTCGGTGGCCTGGGGCAATGGCTCCGGCAGCGTTTCCAGCGCCGTTGGCGGGGGCGGCAGCGGCCGGCGCAGGTGACGGAACAGCCAGCGGCGTACCGGTATGGGTACCAGGTCGCTGACGGCTTCCCGGTACCACAGCAGCAGGTAGTGCTTGCTGATGACCAGTCGGCGCCTCCAGTCGAGAGGAACCGGCTCTGGCTCTGGTTCTGGCTCAGGGACCGGTTCGGGCTCGGGCTCGGCGGGCGTCTCGGGGAGGACCTCGAGGATCTCATCCTCGGTCTCTTCCCTGATCGGTGCGATGAGGCCGTCGGCGGAAAGGCCCAGCAGGCGACTGTCGATGACGCAGCCCTTGAGTTGCAGGGTCTCGGCGGACTTGACCGGATTCCGTTCGCCTTGCTGGCGGATCGCGGCGAACTCCTCCCAGATCGGCGTCGGCAGCGCCAGCACCGGAAAATCTTCGCCCAGCACCCGGCGAACCGCGTGGGCAGTCTGCTCGGAGAGGGTGATGGCTGCGCCATGGCCGGCCAGGACCTGGCTCCAGTCCTGCGCCGGATCGCCGTCCCACGCCACGTCGGGAATCGACTCGAACTCCCAGGCGACCACGCACAGCATCGGGCATTGCAGGTCCCGCGCCGCCTTGTGCGGCGGGGTGAAGGAGAGGAACAGGCAGTCTTCGCCCTGTTCATGCAGTTGCCGGTAGAGCGGGTCGACTTCGTCCGTGCTCTGTACCAGGTGGACCTGTCCCAGCGATTCGAGGATTGGCCGGTAGGCCTTGAGGACGAAGTAGTAGCTGTATTCGGGGCGACCGAGGTTGTGGCCGATCGAGCGCTCGTTGATATCCGAGTAAAGGATGAAATTCATGGCATCTCGTGATGAAACTGCCCGTTCGACAGCTTGGTGGTGATGAGCGAGGCCAGGCGCTGCTTCGTTGTGCGGAAGCCTTCCCGGCGGACTGGTCGACCCATCGTGTTCTTGTTCTGTTATCACGACCGCGACCTGTTCGACCAACAGCACAGGAGGCAGTCAAGCACGAAATCGAGAGGCATTCTAAACATACCTTTCGCAAAAACGTGAAGGCTGACGGAGAAAACGTCATGCCGTTCGAGTGAGAACCTACCGGTCACGAATAAGCGGTTGAAATCGGCGCATTCTTGGCACAGATTGGAGCGCGATAATCAGAACAACACGCTATCCGGCATGACCTCTGGAACGTCGTATTCCTAGGAAGAGCGTCGCCGAGCGTAGCATCAGATAAAAGGCCCGCTTCCTTGACTCAGCGTCTGTTCGTCACCGGGCTCTCCGGTTTCGTAGGCAAGCATCTTCAAGCTTATCTGGCAGCGGCCCACACGCCGTGGGCGCTCCTTCCCGTACCGCATCGTTACGACCTGCTGGAGCCGGATTCGCTGGGCGACCTCTGGCCGGAGCTGCCGGATGCGGTCATCCACCTGGCCGGGCAGACCTATGTGCCGGAGGCCTTCCGCGATCCTGCGCGGACCCTGCAGATCAACCTCCTTGGCACCCTGAACCTGCTCCAGGCGCTTAAGGCGCGGGGCTTCTCCGGTACCTTCCTGTACATCAGCTCCGGCGACGTCTACGGCCAGGTGGCCGAGGCGGCGTTGCCGATCCACGAGGAACTCATCCCCCACCCGCGCAATCCCTATGCGGTCAGCAAGCTGGCGGCCGAGTCGCTGTGCCTGCAGTGGGGTATCACCGAAGGCTGGCGGGTGCTGGTGGCGCGGCCGTTCAACCATATCGGGCCGGGGCAGAAGGACAGCTTCGTGATCGCCAGCGCCGCGCGGCAGATCGCCCGGATGAAGCAAGGCTTGCAGGCCAATCGGCTGGAAGTGGGGGACATCGACGTCAGCCGTGATTTCCTCGATGTCCAGGACGTGCTGTCAGCCTATCTGCGCCTGCTCTCCCACGGCGAGGCGGGCGCCGTCTATAACGTCTGTTCCGGGCAGGAGCAGAAGATTCGCGAGCTGATCGAACTGCTGGCGGACATCGCCCAGGTCGAGCTGGAAATCGTTCAGGACCCTGCCCGGATGCGCCGGGCGGAACAGCGTCGGGTTCGCGGCAGCCATGCGCGACTGCACGACGCCACGGGCTGGAAGCCTGAAATAACCATAAAACAGTCCCTGCGGGCGATCCTGTCCGACTGGGAGTCACGGGTACGAGAAGAATGACAAGAAGTGCACTGGTAACTGGGATCACCGGTCAGGATGGAGCGTACCTGGCCAAGCTGCTGCTGGAGAAGGGCTACCGGGTCCACGGCCTGGTGGCGCGGCGCAGCAGCGACACGCGCTGGCGCCTGCGCGAACTGGGGATCGAAGGCGATATCCAGTACGAGGACGGCGACATGGCCGATGCCTGTTCGGTGCAGCGCGCGGTGATCAAGGCGCAGCCGCAGGAGGTCTACAACCTGGCGGCACAGAGCTTCGTCGGGGCTTCCTGGAACCAGCCGGTGACCACCGGCGTCGTCGACGGCCTGGGCGTGACCCACCTGCTCGAGGCGATCCGCCAGTTCAGCCCGGAAACGCGCTTCTACCAGGCTTCCACCAGCGAGATGTTCGGCCTGATCCAGGCCGAGCGCCAGGACGAGAACACGCCGTTCTACCCGCGCAGCCCCTACGGCGTGGCCAAGCTCTATGGCCACTGGATCACCGTCAACTATCGCGAGAGCTTCGGCCTGCATGCCTCCAGCGGCATCCTGTTCAACCACGAGTCGCCGCTGCGCGGCATCGAGTTCGTCACGCGCAAGGTTACCGACGCGGTGGCCCGCATCAAGCTCGGCAAGCAGCAGGAATTGCGCCTGGGCAACGTCGACGCCAAGCGCGACTGGGGCTTTGCCGGGGACTACGTCGAAGCCATGTGGCTGATGTTGCAGCAGGACAAGGCCGACGACTACGTGGTGGCCACCGGTGTCACTACCACCGTGCGCGACATGTGCCAGATCGCTTTCGAGCATGTGGGCCTGGACTACCGCGACTTCCTCAAGATCGACCCGGCGTTCTTCCGGCCCGCCGAGGTCGATGTGCTGCTGGGTAATCCGGCCAAGGCCCAGCGTGTGCTCGGCTGGAAGCCCAGGACCAGCCTGGACGAGCTGATCCGGATGATGGTCGAGGCGGACCTGCGACGCGTTTCCCGGGAGTAAGCCATGCTGATTCCCGTGGTGCTTTCCGGCGGCGCCGGTACCCGCCTGTGGCCGGTGTCGCGTGAAGGACAGCCGAAGCCGTTCATGCGCCTGCCCGATGGCCAGACCCTGCTGGGCAAGACCTACCGACGTGCCGCCGGGCTCCTGGCCGGGCATGGCGAAATCGTCACGGTGACCAACCGCGAGCATTACTTCCAGAGCAAGGACCAGTTCCAGGCAGCCCGCCTGGGGCGGCACCGAGGACATTTCATCCTCGAACCGACCGGGCGCAACACCGCTCCGGCGATTGCCGTCGCCGCCCTGGCGCTGCAAGCCGAACATGGCGACGCGGCGGTACTGGTGGTGATGCCGGCGGATCACCTGATCCGCAACGAGGAGGCCTTCCGCGAGGCGGTGGGGCATGCCGCGCGTCTCGCCGTCGCCGGGCACCTGGTTACCTTCGGCGTGGTGCCGGACGCAGCGGAAACCGGTTTCGGCTATATCGAGCTGGGCGACCGGCTGGACGAACAGGGGGCGGCCAAGGTGCGCCGCTTCGTCGAGAAACCCGATGAGGAAACCGCCCGCCGCTACGTGGAAAGTGGCGGTTTCCTGTGGAATTCCGGGATGTTCTGTTTCACGGCCTCGACCCTGGTCGACGAGCTGGCGCAGCATGCCCCGGCCCTGCTGGAGCAGGCCAGGGCCTGCCTGGCCGCCAGTGCGGCGGTGAAGATGGCCGATGGCATCCAGCATGAGCTGGCGGGCGAAGCCTTCGCCGCGCTGCCGGACATTTCCATCGACTATGCGCTGATGGAGCGCTCCGCGCGGGTCGCCGTGGTGCCGGCGGCCTTCGACTGGAGCGATATCGGTTCCTGGGGCGCGATGAGCGCGCTGCTCGACGCGGACGCAGAGGGCAATCGCGGCAGCGGCGACACCCTGTTCGTCGACACCCGTAACACCTTCGTGCAGAGCGACGGGCGCCTGGTCGCCACGGTCGGGGTCGACGACCTGGTCGTGGTGGATACTTCCGATGCGCTGCTGATCGCCCGCGCCGACCGGGTCCAAGAGGTGCGCAGGGTGGTGCAGCGGTTGAAGGACGAGCGGCACGAGGCCTATCGGCTGCATCGGACCGTCAACCGTCCCTGGGGCAGCTATACCGTCCTCGAGGAAGGGCCGCGCTTCAAGATCAAGCGAATCGTGGTCAGGCCGGGAGAGCGCTTGTCGCTGCAGATGCACCATCACCGCAGCGAGCACTGGATCGTGGTGCAAGGCATGGCCAGGGTCACCAATGGCGATGGCGCGCGGCTGGTCAACAGCAACGAGTCGACCTACATTCCCGCGGGCCACCGGCATCGCCTGGAAAACCCGGGGGTCATCGACCTGGTGATGATCGAGGTGCAGAGCGGCGAATACCTGGGAGAGGACGACATCGTCCGCTTCGAGGACCAGTACGGCAGGGTGGTCTGATGCTTCTTGGCTTGTCTCGTTCCTTGTGGGGCTATCGTGGCTTCGTTCTCGGCAGCGTCAAGCGCGAGTTCCAGTCGCGCTACCGCGGGTCGCTGTTCGGCGCGTTGTGGACGGTGCTCAATCCGCTGTCGATGATCGTCGTCTACACGGTGATCTTCTCCCAGGTGATGCGCGCGCGCCTGCCGGGGGTCGACGACGGCCTGGCCTACAGCGTCTATCTCTGCGCCGGCCTGCTGACCTGGGGCCTGTTCGCGGAAATCACCTCGCGCAGCCAGAGCATGTTCATCGAGAACGCCAACCTGCTGAAGAAGATCAGCTTCCCGCGCATCTGCCTGCCGGTCATCGTACTGCTCAACGCCGGGGTCAATTTCGCCATCATCCTCGCCTTGTTCCTCGGCTTTCTCGCACTCAGCGGGCGCCTGCCGGGCGCGGCATTGCTCGCGCTGGTGCCGCTGCTGGCGATCCAGGTGCTGTTCGCGGCGGGACTGGGGATGATCCTCGGGGTGCTCAACGTGTTCTTCCGCGACGTCGGCCAGTTGTTCGGCATCTGCCTGCAGTTCTGGTTCTGGCTGACGCCGATCGTCTATCCGATCGGCATCCTGCCCGAGGGTATCCGCTCGCTGATCGAACTCAACCCGATGACCGCGCTGATGCGCAGCTACCAGCAGCTGTTCCTCCACGGGCAATGGCCGGACTGGCCTTCATTGCTGCCGATCACCCTGCTGGCGCTGCTGCTGTGCGCGCTCGGCCTGCGTCTGTTCCGCCAGCGGGTCGGCGAAATGGTGGATGAACTCTGATGGGACAGATACGCGTATCCGGCCTCGGCAAGGCCTACAAGCAGTATCCCAATCGCTGGAGCCGGTTGTTCGAATGGCTGGTGCCTTTCAGCCCTTCGCGCCACCACCTGCACTGGATCCTGCGCGAGGTCGAGTTCACCATCGAGCCGGGCGAAGCGGTCGGCATCGTCGGGGTCAACGGCGCCGGCAAGAGCACCTTGCTGAAGATGATCGCCGGCACCACCCAGCCGACCTGCGGCGAGATCCGCGTGGCCGGCCGGGTCGCCGCGCTGCTCGAGCTGGGCATGGGCTTCCACCCGGACTTCACCGGCCGGCAGAACGTCTTCATGGCCGGGCAACTGCTGGGCATGCAGGTCGAGGAAATCCAGGCGCTGATGCCGGATATCGAGGCCTTCGCCGAAATCGGCGAGGCCATCGAGCAACCGGTGCGCACCTACTCCAGCGGCATGCAGATGCGCCTGGCGTTCAGCGTGGCGACTGCCCGGCGGCCGGACATCCTGATCGTCGACGAGGCCCTGTCGGTTGGCGATGCCTATTTCCAGCACAAGAGCTTCGAGCGCATCCGCAGTTTCCGCAAGGCCGGCACCACCCTGCTGATCGTTTCCCACGACCGCTCGGCGATCCAGTCCATCTGCGACTCCGCGATCCTCCTGGAGCAGGGACGGATGGCCATGCGCGGGCGGCCGGAAGAAGTGATGGACTACTACAACGCCCTGCTCGCCGAGCGCGAGGGGCAGACCGTGCGCCAGGAAATGCTCGCCGACGGCCAGGTGCGGACGATTTCCGGCACTGGCGAGGCAGCGATCCTCGACGTACGGATGGTCGACCAGCGGCAGCGCGCGCTGGAGGTGGTCGAGGTAGGCCAGGCGGTGACGCTGGAAGTCGAGGTCGAGGTTCGCCAGGACATCGAGCGGCTGATCCTCGGCTTCATGATCAAGGACCGCCTCGGCCAGCCGATGTACGGGATCAATACCCACCGCCTGGACAAGGCCCTCACCGACCTGAAGGCCGGCGAGCGCATCACCTACCGCTTCGCCTTCGACATGCGCCTGGGCAAGGGGCACTACTCGGTGGCGCTGAGCCTGTCGCGGCTGGACTCGCACCTGGACCGCAACTTCGAATGGCGCGACTACGGCCTGGTCTTCCATGTCATCAACAACCGCCAGGAAGACTTCGTCGGTTGCTCCTGGCTGGGCGCCGAAATCCATATCAGCCGCTCCGGCGAGGTGGCTCTGGACCCCACTTCCACGGAGAGCACTCCATGACGCGTCTGTTGGTCGAATGCACCTATGTGTTCGAGCATCCCAAGGTCAATTCCGGTATTCAGCGGGTGGTGCGCAACGTCATCCGCGAGTTGCCGGAAGCCGACGAGACGGTGGAGTGCATCCCGGTGGCAATGCTCGACGGCACCCTGTATCAGGTCCACAGCCTGGCGCCGCTGGACCCACGGCCGCATTCGCCGCTGGTACGCCTGCGCATCCTGGTGGAGCGAGCCGCCAACTACTTCTGGCTGGGCCAGCGCACCCTGGAAAAGCGCCGCCCGTTCCGTTCCTCGCCGTGGGCCCGGCGCCTTCTCTATGTAGCCTGCCGCCTGTTCGCCTTCGCCTTCCTCAGCATTCCGCTGCGCCTGCTCGACCGCATCCTCGGCAAGCAGCAGCCTGCACCCGTGCGCGCGACCCCGCTCGAACATCGGGCCGGCGACCAACTGGTCTTGCTGGACTCCTCCTGGCACGCCGATTTCTTCCCGCTGGCGGAACGCCTCAAGAGCGAGGGCGTGGGCATCGTCTCGGTGATCTACGACCTGATTCCCCTGACCCATCCGCAATTCTGCGATGCCGGCCTGGTCAAGGTGTTCAACCACTGGTTCGACTGGATCGCGGCCACCGCCGACGGCTACGTCGCGATTTCCGAGACCATCCGCGACGAAGTGCGCGCGGAGATGCTGCGGCGCATCGGCCCGGAGAAGGTCGCGCAACGCTGGTTCGATTATTTCCACCTGGGTTCGGAGCTGGACCTGGTGGAGGACGGCGCCTCCGTCGAGCCCGACCTGCTGCGCATGTTCAAGGCCAAGGCGCCGGTATTCCTGATGGTCAGCACCATCGAGCCGCGGAAGAACCACGGTTACCTGCTGGATGCCTTCGAGCGCGCCTGGGCCCAGGGTTCGCAGGTGCGGTTGTGCATCGCCGGACGCATCGGCTGGAAGTGCGAGGCGCTGGTGGAACGGGTGCGGCAGCATCCGGAGCTGAACAAGCGCCTGTTCATGTTCAACGACCTCTCCGACAAGAGCCTGGAGTACGCATACTCCCATGCCGCATCGCTGGTCTTCCCGTCCTATGTGGAAGGTTTCGGCCTGCCGCTGGTGGAGGCCATGCAGCGCGGCCTGCCGGCGATGGGCAGCGACATCCCGGTGTTCCGCGAGATCGGCGGCGAATTCATGGCCTACTTCGACCTTGCCGATCCGCAGACCCTGGCGAACCTGGTCACCCGCTTCGAAGCCACGGGCGAGTTCCCGGCCGAGCGACCGGTCGGCGAATGGCGCTGGATCGGCTGGCACGAAGCGAGTCGGCAACTGATCGCGCGGATCCTGCTCGCCCTCGGCAAGGCCCCGACGCATGGCGAGGCAGTACATGCGGATTGCGGTTAACGCACGGATTCTCCAGGCGCCGCGGACCGGCATCGGACATTACCTGGTCGAGTTGCTGGGCGCGTTGCAGGCGCACGCGGACTTCGAGTTTTCCCTGTTCCATGGCTGGGGCTGGAGCGGCGACCTGCCGGCGGCGGCGCTGCCCGGCTATTCGCGTCTGTCGCCCTGGCTGCGCAACCTGCCCGGAGCCTACCGGGCACGACGCTGGCTGGAGCAGCGGCGTTTCGATAGCGGTCGGCCGCCGGTCGATCTCTACCATGAGCCCAGTCTCTGGCCGCTGGACTTCGACGGGCCGATGTTGATGACCCTGCACGACCTGACCCACCTGCATTATCCGGCGACGCAACCCGCCGCCCGCTTGCGCGAAATAGAACGCCGGCTGGCGCGCGGGATGGAAAAGGCCCGGTTGATCCTGACCGACTCGCAGGCGATCGCCGACGAGGCGCAGGCGTATTTCGGCCTGCCGCGCGAGCGCTTCGTGGTGGCGCCCCTCGGCCATGCCGCGCGGTTCCGTCCGCGGGACCGGGAGTCCCTGCGCGAGCCCTTGCGCGCGCATGGCCTGGTGCCGCGCGGGTATTTCCTCTGCGTAGGAACCCTCGAACCGCGCAAGAACCTGTCGCTGGCCCTGCGCGCCCATGGGCAACTGCCGGCGGCGGTCCGCCAGCGTTTTCCGCTGATGATCGTCGGCATGCCGGGATGGGAAAGTCGCTCGCTTGACGACGAACTGCGCCAGGCGCTGGCTTCGGGGACGGTGCGGCTGCTCGGCTACCTGCCGGACGAGCGGGTCGCCGAGTTGATGTCGGGCGCTCGGGCGCTGGTCTTCCCCTCGATCTACGAAGGCTTCGGCCTGCCTGTGCTGGAAGCCATGGCCAGCGGCACGCCGGTATTGCTCACGCGACTCTCCGCAATGCCGGAGGTGGCCGGCGAGGCGGGCAGCTATATTGACCCGGATGATGCCAATGGGCTATCTGACATGCTGGTCCGCATGACCGAGGATACCGTCTACTGGGAGTGCTGCCGGGAAGCCGGCCTGCGACGGGCGGAGCAGTTTTCCTGGAAACGTTGCGCGAATCTCACCGCTGCAGCCTATCGTCGTGCCGTGGAGGGCTGAATGCGGGTACTGCACTTCTACAAGACCTACCTGAGCGAAACGGTAGGCGGGATCGAACAGGTGATCTTCCAGCTTTGCGAGAGCAGCGGGCCGTGGGGGATCGACAACCACGTCCTGACCCTGAGCAGCGACCCGCATCCGCCTGTCGTGCCCTTCGGCGGACATGTGGTGCATCGCGCCAGGCTCGACCTGCAGCTCGCCTCCACCGGTTTTTCCCTGAGCGTGTTCAAGCAGTTCCGCGAGCTGGCGGCAGAGGCGGACGTGGTCAACTACCACTTCCCCTGGCCGTTCATGGACCTGGTGCATTTCCTCACCGGTATGAACAAGCCGAGCGTGGTCACCTACCATTCGGACATCATCCGCCAGCGCGTCCTGTTGAAACTGTACCGGCCGCTGATGAGTCGTTTCCTCCACAGCGTGGATCGCATCGTCGCAGCCTCGCCCAACTACTTCAGTACCAGCGACGTGCTCCGCCAGTACCGGGAAAAGACCCGGGTGATCACCTACGGCCTGGACAAGGACGGCTACCCGAAGCCTGCGGCACAGCGTCTGGAGCACTGGCGAGAGAAACTCGGGCCGCGGTTCTTCCTGTTCGTCGGGGTGATGCGCTACTACAAGGGCCTGCATATCCTGCTGGATGCGTTGCAGGGCACCGATTACCCGGTGGTAATCGTCGGTGCCGGGCCGTTGCAGGCCGAGCTGTATGCCCAGGCCGCGGCGCTGGGGTTGCGCAACGTGCACTTCCTCGGGCGGGTGGACGACGAGGACAAGGTCGCCCTGCTGCAACTCAGCTACGCCATGGTCTTTCCGTCGCACCTGCGTTCCGAGGCGTTCGGCATTTCCCTGCTGGAGGGCGCGATGTACGGCAAGCCGATGATCTCCAGCGAGATCGGCACCGGCACCAGCTACATCAATATCCATGGCGAGACCGGCCTGGTCGTGCCGCCCAGCCAGCCGGCCGCGTTTCGCCAAGCGATGCGCTGGCTCTGGGAGCATCCGCAGCAGGCGGAGGAAATGGGCAGGAACGCGGAGGCCCGCTATCGGCAACTGTTCACCGCCGAAGAGATGGGGCGTCGCTGGAGCGAGCTGTACCGTGAACTGCTGGAGGAAAAGGCTTCTTCCAGATACGTGAAGGCCGCTCGGTAAGGAGCGGCCTACGGTACAGTTCAGGCTGGGCCGAACCGGGGCGTTACAGTATCGCTTAGCGCCAGAACGGCTTGTTCAGCTCGGCGTAGCGCTGGGCTTCGCTGATGCCGGCGTCGGCGAGCAGGCGGGAGTCCAGGCGGGCCAGCTGGCGACGGCTCTGGATGCGGCGCTGCCACAGTTTCATGGTGCCCAGCAGGCTGCTGCTGCGGCGGTTGGAGCGAGCGATGTCGAAAGTGTTGGAACCGAGGGTACGTTCCATGATGTGTCGATCCTTCCCACTTGTGGTGGGTAGTCAGGTTGCTAGTGATTAACTGAGCAATATGATCTGACTAACAGGTCAACAAGAATAGGAACAGTTGCGGAGAATTGCGTTGGATCACCGGGGTGTGTTTCCGAACTGTATGGGTTGTTTCGGTGCGTAACTGTACCGCTCTGCACCGTCATGGTGCGTTACCGAAAGAAACAGCGAAGTGTTACAGCAGGAAAAGCGAAAGGGCCGGGTGGGCGTGTTGCGATGGCGGCAAGAGAAAAGGCCGCCGAAATATGTTTTTACGTGGTTTTTTCTGCCCTGTCCAGACGCCCGGAAGAATTAATCGTCCGGGCGCTGGAAATAGTTGCGGATGAAACGGTTCAGCCTCAGCCGGCCAGCATGTGTCCACGTTCTTCCAGGTTCAGGTGCCAGGCCAGCGCCTCGCGCAACAGATGCGGCGTGTGGCCGCCTTTCGCGCAAGCCGCCTCGAAGTAGTCCAGCAGCGGTGCCTGGTAGGACGGGTGGACACAGTTCTCGATGATCACCCGGGCCCGTTCGCGAGGCGCCAGGCCGCGCAGGTCGGCGAGGCCCTGCTCGGTGACGAGGATGTCGACGTCGTGCTCGGTGTGGTCGACGTGGCTGACCATCGGCACCACGCTGGAAATGTTGCCGCCCTTGGCGATCGACTTGGTGACGAAGATCGCCAGGTGCGCGTTGCGGGCGAAGTCGCCGGAGCCGCCGATGCCGTTCATCATCTTGGTGCCGCCGACGTGGGTCGAGTTGACGTTGCCGTAGATGTCGAACTCCAGCGCCGTATTGATGCCGATGATGCCCAGGCGACGGACCACCTCGGGGTGGTTGGAGATTTCCTGCGGGCGCAGCACCAGCTTGTCCTTGTAGCGCTCCAGGTTACCGAACACGTCGGCGTTGCGCCGCGGCGACAGGGTGATCGAGCTGCCCGAGGCGAAGCGCAGCTTGCCGGCGTCGATCAGGTCGAAGGTCGAGTCCTGCAGCACTTCGGAGTACATGGTCAGGTTCTCGAACGGCGACTCGATCAGGCCGCACATCACCGCGTTGGCGATGCTGCCGATACCGGCCTGCAGCGGGCCGAGGCTGTTGCTCATGCGCCCGGCGTCGACCTCGCGCTTGAAGAAATCGATCAGGTGGTTGGCGATGGCCTGGGTCTCGCCGTCCGGCGGCAGCACGGTGGATGGCGAGTCCGGCTGGTCGTTGATGACGATGGCGACGATCTTCTCCGGCGGGATCGGGATCGCCGTGCTGCCGATGCGGTCGTCGACGCGGGTCAGCGGGATCGGCGTGCGGGTCGGCCGGTAGGTCGGGATATAGATGTCGTGCAGGCCTTCCAGATTGGTGCTGTGGGCCAGGTTGATCTCGACGATGACCTGCTTGGCGAAGATCGCGAAGCTCGCCGAGTTGCCCACCGAGGTGGTCGGCACGATGTGGCCCTGCTCGGTGATCGCGGCGGCTTCGATGACGGCGATGTCCGGCAGCTTCAACTGGTGGTTGCGCAACTGCTCGACGGTTTCCGAGAGGTGCTGGTCGATGAACATCACTTCGCCGGCGTTGATCGCCTTGCGCAGGGTGCTGTCGACCTGGAACGGCATGCGCCGGGCGAGCACGCCGGCCTCGGTGAGCTGCTTGTCGAGGTCGTTGCCGAGGCTGGCGCCGGTCATCAGGCTGATACGCAGCGGACGTTCCTTGGCGCGCATGGCCAGCGCCTGGGGTACGGCCTTGGCCTCGCCGGCGCGGGTGAAACCGCTCATGCCGACGGTCATGCCGTCCTGGATCAGGTCGGCGGCTTCGGCCGCACTCATCACCTTGTCGAGCAGGGAGGGCAGGCGCACGCGATCACGGTACATGGAACGAACCTCAGACGACGAATTATTAGAGGCCGCCAGTCTAGGGTTTCCGCGATTTTTCGCCTTTATACCAAGGTCGAAGCGCCATTCAGCGGGCTTATGGGCGGATTGCCAGGACCACCACGCCCGCTGTCACCAGGGCTACGCCGAGCCATTGGCGCAGGTCCAGGCGTTCGCCGAGGAGGGCCACGCCGAGCAGTGCCACCAGCACCACGCTGAACTTGTCCAGCGGCGCCACCAGCGACGCCGGGCCGAGCTTGAGGGCGCGGAAATAGCAGATCCAGGAGGCACCGGTGGCCAGCCCGGAGAGCACCAGGAACAGCCAGCTGCGCGGCGGGATGCTGCCCGGGGCCTGGAACTTGCCCAGGACCGCGAGGATGCCGCCGAGGGTGACGAGGATCACCAGGGTGCGGATGAAGGTGGCGAAGTCCGAATCGACCCGGTCGAGGCCGATCTTGGCGAAGATCGCGGTCAGCGCGGCGAACAGCGCCGAAAGCAGTGCCCAGAAGGCCCAGGATGCCAGCATGTCGTCCTCCTCCGGGCCTTCTCCAGGGCTGCGCCGCTACAGGGCTTCCAGCTTGGCGTAGCCGAGCATCAGCCACTTGCTGCCTTCGCTCTCGAAGTTCACCTGCACCCGGGCCTGGGCGCCGGCGCCTTCGAAGTTGAGGATAGTCCCTTCGCCGAACAGCGCGTGGCGCACCCGCTGGCCGAGGGAGAAGGGCGTCTCCGGCACCCCGGCGCCGCTGAACAGGCTGCCGCCGGCGTTGCGCGAAGTGCCGCCGTAGGGGCGGCTGACGGTATTGGACAGGCGCACTTCCTGGATCAGCGACGGTGGGATCTCGCGGATGAAGCGCGAAACCTTGTTGTAGGTCTCGCTGCCGTAGAGCCGGCGGGTCTCCGCGTAGGTCAGGACCAGTCGCTGCATGGCGCGGGTGACGCCGACGTAGGCCAGGCGGCGTTCCTCTTCCAGGCGGCCGGATTCCTCCAGGCTCATCTTGTGCGGGAACAGCCCTTCCTCCATGCCGACCAGGAACACCAGCGGGAACTCCAGGCCCTTGGCGCTGTGCAAGGTCATCAGTTGGATACTGTCCTCGTGGGCGTCGGCCTGGGTTTCCCCGGCCTCCAGGGAGGCGTGGCTGAGGAAGGCCTGCAGCGGGGTGAGGTCTTCCTCTTCCTCGCTGTTCTCGAAGGCGCGGGCGGCGCTGACCAGTTCCTCGAGGTTCTCCACCCGGGCCTGGCCTTTCTCGCCTTTTTCTTCCTTGTGGTAGCTGATCAGTCCGGACTGCTCGATCACCGTCTGGGTCATCAGGTGCAGCGGCATGTCCATGACCTTCGCCGAAAGATTCTCGATCAGCTCGACGAAGCCGGTCAGGGCGCTGGCGGCGCGGCCGGGCAGGACCTTGTTGGCGATCATCAGGCGTATCGCCTCCCACATCGACACGTCGTTGCCGCGGGCGAATTCGCGGATGCTCTCCACGGTCTTCTCGCCGATGCCGCGTGCCGGCACGTTGACCACCCGTTCCAGCGCCGCGTCGTTGCCGCGGCCGTCGAGCAGGCGCAGGTAGGCCATGGCGTTCTTGATCTCGGCTCGCTCGAAGAAGCGCTGGCCGCCGTAGATGCGGTAGGGAATCTTCTCCCGCAGCAGGGCTTCCTCCAGCACCCGCGACTGGGCGTTGGAGCGGTAGAGGATGGCGATCTCGCTGCGCGCCAGGCCGCCCTTGAGCGCGCTCTCGATCGACTCGACCACGTAGCGCGCCTCGTCGTGCTCGTTGAACGCGGCGTACAGGCTCAGCGACTCGCCGTCCTCGCCGTCGGTCCACAACTCCTTGCCCAGGCGTCCCTGGTTGTTGGCGATCAGGGCGTTGGCGGCCTTGAGGATCGACGCGGTGGAGCGGTAGTTCTGCTCCAGGCGGATCACCTCGGCGTCGGCGAAGTCGTCGCTGAACTGCTGGATGTTCTCGATCCGCGCGCCACGCCAGCCGTAGATCGACTGGTCGTCGTCGCCGACCACCATCAGGCTGTCGCCGCCCTTGGCGAGAATCCGCAGCCAGGCGTACTGCACGGCGTTGGTGTCCTGGAACTCGTCCACCAGGATATGGCGGAAGCGCCGCTGGTAGTGCTCGAGCACGCCGGGATGGTCGCGCCAGAGGTCCAGGGCGCGCAGCAGCAGCTCGGAGAAGTCGATCACCCCGGCGCGGGCGCAGGCCGCCTCGTAGGCTTCGTAGATCTTCAGCATGGTGGCGAGGAACAGGTCGCCGCCGGGCTGGATGTGTTGCGGCCGCAGGCCCTCGTCCTTCTGCCCGTTGATGAACCACTGGGCCTGGCGCGCCGGCCAGCGCTGCTCGTCGAGGCCGAGTTCGCGGATCACCCGCTTGACCAGGCGTTGCTGGTCGTCGCTGTCGAGGATCTGGAAGTTCTCGCTCAGCCCGGCCTCGCGCCAGTGCGCGCGCAGCAGGCGATGGGCGAGGCCGTGGAAGGTGCCGACCCACATGCCCGCCGGATTGATCCCGAGCAACTGCTCGATGCGGTGGCGCATCTCCGCCGCCGCCTTGTTGGTGAAGGTCACCGACAGGATGCTGTAGGGCGAGGCGTGCTCGACCTGGATCAGCCAGGCGATCCGGTGCACCAGCACGCGGGTCTTGCCCGAGCCGGCGCCGGCGAGGACCAGTTGGCGGCCCAGCGGCGCGGCCACGGCCTGGCGCTGCGGGTCGTTGAGGGAGTTCAGCAGGAGGGAGAGGTCGTCGTTCATCGCGGCATTCTACCGGGGCGGGGAAAAGCCGGGCAAACCGGGCCGCCATTCGGCGCAGGCCGGCGCAGCGTCGGGCCTGGCTGCGGAAAAATGCTCTATCCCGGCCTTGGGCAGCCTGCCCCTGCTCGGTTATGCTCCGGCCACTTCAAGGCAAACCACTACAAGAACAAGCGCCTATGACCGTCCATGTCGAGCCCTTGGCGCTGCCGGGCGGCAGCACCGATGTACTGCGGCTCTACGCCCGCGAAATTGCCATCGAGCGTACCCGGCTCCTTTATCTCGGCTCGCGCACGCCGACCCTGCTCATGCTGCTCGGCGGCGTGACCAGCGCCTGCCTGGTGTGGGGCAAGGTCAGCAGCTGGCTGCTCGGTGGCTGGCTGGTCTGGCTGGTGTTGCTCGCCGTCCTGCGCCTGCTGCAGGTCGCCGCCTTCCAGCAGGCCGACAGCCGTCGCCAGGCCAGCCGCCACTGGCGGCGGACCTTCCTGTGCGGCGCCGGCGCCTCGGGCCTGACCCTGGCGTTCGCGGTGATCATGCTGGTCCCGGCCGATGCCTTCCTCCAGCAGGTGCTGGTGTTCGGCCTGGTGGCGGCGGCGATCCTCTCCGCCAGCGTCGCCTATGCGGTGAGCCTGCCGGCCTTCCTCACCTTCGCCTTGCCGGGCCTGCTGCCATCCATCGTTTTCCTGCTGTTACAGCCGCATAGCCTGTTGCAGGGCTGGGGCGTGCTCGGCCTGATCCTGCTGGTGGCGCTGCTGGTGGTCGCCGGGCAGATCCACCGGCTGGTGCAGGGCGCGCTGCTGCGACGCTTCCAGACCCAGGCGCTGAACCTGCACCTGGAGCGCGTCAACGCCGAGGCCGAAGCGCTCAATCGCAAGCTCGCCCAGGAGGTCGGCCAGCGACGCCTGGTCGAACGCGAGCTGCGCGCCGCCCGCGATGCCTTGCAGCGCCGGGTGGAGGCGCGCACCGAGGAGCTTGGCGCGACCAGCCAGGCGCTCAGCCAGAGCGAGGCGCGCCTGGCCATGGCCCTGGAGGCCAGCGAACTGGGGTTGTGGGACTGGAACCTGGAGAGCGGCCGGGTCCAGCATTCCTATCTCGAGGCGGTCTTCAGCGCCGGGGACGGTCCCGAGGACTATCGCAGGCTGATCGAAAGCATCCACCCCGGCGACCTGCCGCGTATCCGTCGCGCCCTCGCCGAACATCTCAAGGGGCGTAGCGAGCTGTACCGGGTGGAGTACCGCGTGCGCGACCGGGAGGGCGGCTGGCGCTGGCTGGAGGATCGCGGCCGGGCCATGGCTCGCGACCCGCGGGGACGGGTGACGCGGATGCTCGGCACGCGCAGCGACATCAGCGCGCGCAAGCGCCTGGAAGAGCAGCAGCAACTGGCCGCGACAGTGTTCGAGGCGGCCAGCGAGAGCATCGTGATCCTCGATCCGGCCTATAACCTGCTGGCGGTCAACCAGGCCTTCAGTCGCATCACCGGCTATCGCCGCGAGGACGTGGTCGGGCGCAACGCCAGCCTGCTGGTGAATACCCCCGAGGCCCAGCGCCACTACCGGCAGATCCGCGCCGAGCTGCGCCAGCACGGGCAGTGGCAGGGCGAACTGGTGGATACGCGGAAGAATGGCGATCCCTATCCCCAATGGCTGCAGCTCAACCTGCTGCGCGACGGCAATGGCGAGGCGACCCACATCGTCGGTTTCTTCACCGATCTCAGTGCCCGCCGCGACGTCGAGGAGCGCCTGCGTCATCTGCTGCACTACGACGAACTGACCGGCCTGGCCAACCGCCGGTTGTTCCGCGAGCGGCTGCACGAGGCGGCCCAGCGGGCGCGCCAGGAGGAGGGCGGGCTGGCCTTGCTGCTGATCGACCTGGACCGCTTCAAGCTGCTCAACGACAGCCTCGGCCATGAGGTCGCCGACCAGTTGCTCAGGGAGATGGCCCAGCGCCTGCGGCGCACCGCGCCGGAAGCCAACACCCTGGCGCGTCTGG
Source organism: Pseudomonas sp. HMSC063H08 (assembly GCF_001813645.1). Lineage (NCBI taxonomy): Bacteria > Pseudomonadati > Pseudomonadota > Gammaproteobacteria > Pseudomonadales > Pseudomonadaceae > Pseudomonas > Pseudomonas sp. HMSC063H08. The sequence continues at coordinate 34,229 of NZ_KV813597.1, read as the reverse complement.
CCGGCGACGAGTTCGCCATCCTCCTCGATGGTGGCACCGGCGCCGCGGCCCTGTCGCGCCTGGCCGAACGCCTGCTGGTCCAGTTGCGCCAGCCGGTGAGCGTGCTCGGCCACGAGCTGATCCTCGGCGCCTCGCTGGGGATCAGCCTGTTTTCCGAGCAGGCGCGGGAAATCTCCGTGCTCATGAGCCAGGCGAACCTGGCGATGCAACATGCCAAGCAACTCGGCGGCAACACCTTCCAGTTCTTCCGCGACAACCTGCAGGACAGCACCCTCGAACGCCTGCGCCTGGAAACCCGGTTGCGCAAGGCGGTCGAGGAGGGCCAGCTGGACGTGCATTACCAGCCCAAGCTGTGCCTGGCCAGCGGCCGCCCGGACTCGGTCGAGGCGCTGGTGCGCTGGCACCATCCGGAGGAGGGCATGATCCCGCCGTCGACCTTCATCGGCCTCGCCGAGGAGTGCGGGTTGATCGGCGAGATCGGCGAATTCGTCCTGCGCCGGGCCTGCCTGCAGGCCGCCGAGTGGAGCCAGCGGGGCCTGAACCTGCGGGTCTCGGTGAACCTCTCGGTCCACCAGTTGCGCCAGGGCGACCTGCTCGACGTAGTGCGCTCGGCGCTGGCCGACAGCGGCCTGCCGGCGGTGCAACTGGAGCTGGAGTTGACCGAAAGCCAGTGGCTGGACGCCCTCGACAGTGTCCTGGCGACCTTCCGCCAGTTGCGCGAGATGGGGGTGAAGCTGTCGGTCGACGACTTCGGCACCGGCTATTCCTCGCTCAGCTACCTGAAGCGCCTGCCGCTGGACTACCTGAAGATCGACCAGTCGTTCGTCCGCGACCTGACCCAGAACAGCGAGGATGCGGCGATCATCCGGGCGATCATCGCCATGGCCCACAGCCTCGACCTGAAGGTGGTCGCCGAAGGCGTGGAAACCATCGAGCAGCGGGACTTCCTGGTGGCCCAGCGTTGCGACGAGCTGCAGGGCTACCTGATCGGCCGGCCGTTGCCGGCCCATGCCCTGGAGGAAGGTTTGCGCCAGGCTCGTTGAACGCGATCCGGCGGAGTATGCTGTAGCACTTTCGACTCCCACGAATTAAGGACGATTCATGCGCTCGAAGCCGCTTCTTCCCGCCCTCCTGCTGGTGGGCGCCGGTCTCTCCCCGCTGGCCCAGGCCAGCAGCGACGACTCCTGCTATCCCGATTGGTCGCTGGTCGGCGGCGGTGTCTGCGATACCTTGCCGTTCCTCGCCCCGGGCAACGACACCCGCGCCAACCTGCGCCTGCTGCTGGCCGACGCCGGCCACTGGCGGTTGGTGGAGGCGCCGCCGTCGGAGGAAGAGAAGCTCGAAGGCTACGGCCTGGTGCCGTTCGGCCTGTTCCGCCTGCTGCCCGGCGACGGCAGCCAGCCGCCCGCGCCTCCGGCGGCGAGCGAAGCCGAGACACCGCCGCCTGCGCCAGCGCCCTCGCCGCTCGCCGAACTGGCCCGGCAGATGGGCGCCGCAGCGCTACCGGAAAAGATCGCCGGCGCCGAATTCTTCGAGGGCGAGGGCAGCCGCTGCCGCAGCAACGACCAGGACAGCGCGCTGGCGTTTCTTCGCCAGGTCCGTGACGCCGGGCTGGGCGAGGCGGAGACCAAGGCACTGGCCAACAGCCGCCTGGAGCTGCTCGGTGCCTGCGGCTGGGAACAAGAGGAACTGGGCGGTGTGCTCGCGCAAGGCGTCGAGTCGGCCGCAGGCAAGGCCTTCGCCACGTACCTGGAGGCTGCGGCCAACTTCTACAGCGGCCGCTTCGACGAAGCCGAACAGGGCTTCAAGGCGTTGCAGGACGTGTCGCAGCCCTGGCTGAAGGAAACCGCCCTGTACCTGCAGGCGCGCACCCTGCTCAACGCCGCCCAGCAGAACGCCTTCGACGACATGGGCTTCCCCGAGTTGCAGAATGTCGACAAGGCTCGCCTGGAACAGACCCGCAGCGCCCTCGATGCCTACCTGCAGGCGTATCCGAAGGGGCTCTACGCCGCCTCTGCCAAGGGCTTGCAGCGGCGCGTGCATTGGCTGGCCGGCGACCAGAAGCTGCTGGCCCAGGACTATGCCGCGCAATTCGCCGAAGCCGAGCAAGGGCAGCGCAACATGGCCCTGGAAGACCTGGTCCAGGAGGTCGACAACAAGCTCCTGACCGGTATCCAGCTCGGCGACATCCAGACCCCGCTGCTGCTGGCGGTGGCCGACCTGGTGCAGATGCGCGCCCACGATCCGTCGACCCCGCGCAGCTTCACCTGGGAAACACTGCAGGCCCAACAGGCCAGCTTCGCCGCGCATCCCGAACTGTTCGCCTACCTGCAGGCGGCCTATCGCTTCTATGTCGACCAGGACCCGGCGAAGACCCTCGAAGCGCTGCCGCAAAAGGTCGGCAGCCTCGACTACGTCGGCTTCAGCCAGCAGACCCTGCGTGGGCTGGCGCTGGAGCAACAGAAGGACTGGAAAGCCGCCGAGGCGCTCTGGCTGGAACTGTTGCCGCAGGCCGCGCAGCCGTACCAGAAGGGCCAGTTGCAGTTGGCCCTGGCGCTCAACTACGAGCGCAGCGGCCAGTTGGAAAAGGTCTTCGCCGAAGGTTCGCCGGTCCAGGAGCCGCTGCTGCGCAGCATCCTCCTGCGCAACGTCGCCGACGCCGCGCTGTTGCGCCGCCAGGCCAAGCAGGGGGCGACGGCGGAAGAGCGCGACAGCGCGCTGTTCACTCTCCTTTACAAGGACCTGCGCCGCAGCCGCTTCGCCGACTTCGGCAAGGACTTCGCGCTGCTCGGCGAAACCCCCTCGCAGACCAAGCTGGGCACCAGCCTCGGCTATGTCTACGGCGCCGGCAACAGCCTGGAGCTGTTCCGCTGGAAGGGCGACAAGGCCGAGTCCGGCTACGTTTGCCCGGCCATCGCCGAGTCGGCCGCGGCGCTGGCCGCCGATGACAAGGACCCGAAGGGCCTGAACTGCCTGGGCGAATTCATCCTGCGCAACGGTCTTGACGGCATGCCGCTGGACAGCCAGCCCGAGGCCAACGAGCTGGGCGGCACCCCGAGCGGCTTCAAGGGCGCGGTGTACTCCCGGCTGGATGGCTATCGCCTGGTCATGGACAACCCCAAGGCACCGCGCGAAGACAAGGCCTACGCGCTGTTCCGCGCGATCAACTGCTTCGCCCCGGCCGGCTACAACACCTGCGGCCAGCAGGACATCCCGCAGGCCGAGCGCAAGCAATGGTTCCGTACGCTCAAGTCGACCTACGCCGACAGCTCCTGGGCCAAGGAACTGAAGTACTACTGGTGAGGCGCTGGCGAGCCTGGCTGGCGGGCCTGCTGCTGGGCCTGCCGCTGTTGCCGTCCGTCGAGGCCGCGGTGCGCGCCGAGGACTACGGCGCTTTCTGGCTGTGGAGCGGCGTCGCGCCGCAGCCGGTGCTGGCGCGGGCCGAGACGCTGTACATCCTGCAGGGACAGATCAGCCAGTCGCGCCGGCGCCCCGGCGAGGGCGTGCGGCTGATCGCCCAGGGCATCTCGGTGCCGCGCCTGGCGCGGGGCGAGGTCTGGGTGGTGTACCGCGCCCATACCCTGCGCTGGACGCCGCAGATCTACCAGGCCGTGCTGAACCAGGTGCAGCGCTGGAAGCGTGCCGGCAACCCGGTGGTCGGCATCCAGATCGACTTCGATGCGCGTACCCGCTACCTCGACGAGTACGTCGATTTCCTCCGCGACCTGCGCCGGCGCCTGCCCCGCGAATACCGCTTGAGCATCACCGGATTGCTCGACTGGGGCAGCAACGCCGAGCCGGCGGCGATCAACCGGCTCAAGGGCGTGGTCGACGAAGTGGTGGTGCAGACCTACCAGGGGCGCCACAGCATTCCCAACCACGCCGCCTACCTCCCGCGGGTCAGCCGCCTGCAACTGCCGTACCGGATCGGCCTGGTCCAGGGCGGCGACTGGCAAGCCCCCGACTACCTGGAAAAGAGCCCCTGGTTCAGGGGCTACGTGGTGTTCCTGCTCAACCCTCAGTGAGCGCAGCCGCAACCGCCCTTGCCGGCACACCCGCCGCTGCGTTCGGCCTGCGGCTGGCGGGTGTCCTGGCCGGGCTGGAGATCGCGCATCAGTAACGCGTAGCGCAGGTCCAGGCCTTCCGGCAGCGCCAGGTAGACCACGTGGCCATTGCCCGGCGCCACCTCGATGGCTTCGCCGGCGGCGTTGCGCAGGTCCTCCACGCGCAGGCTCAGGTTGCCTCGCGGAGTCATCAGCTCGACGCTGTCGCCGCGCTGGAAGCGGTTCTTCACCTCCACCTCGGCCAGGCCGTCGCGGCGTTCGCCGGTGAGTTCGCCGACGAACTGCTGGCGCTCGGACAACGAATGGCCGTGCTGGTAGTTCTGGTACTCGTCGTGCACGTGGCGGCGCAGGAAGCCCTCGGTGTAGCCGCGGTGGGCGAGGGACTCCAGGGTGTCCATCAGACCGCGGTCGAACGGCTTGCCGGCCGCCGCGTCGTCGATCGCCTGGCGGTAGACCTGGGCGGTGCGCGCCACGTAGTAGTGGGACTTGGTACGGCCCTCGATCTTCAGCGAGTGCACGCCGATCCGCGCCAGCCGCTCGACGTGCTGCACGGCGCGGAGGTCCTTGGAATTCATGATGTAGGTGCCGTGTTCGTCCTCGAAGGCGGCCATCGGTTCGCCGGGACGGTTGCCTTCCTCGAGGAGGAACACCTGCTCGGTCGGCGCGCCGCGTCCCAGGGTCGGCTCCCGCGCCACCACGTTGCCCAGCTCGTCCTCGCGGCCCTCCACCGCCTTGTATTCCCAGCGGCAGGCATTGGTGCAGGTGCCCTGGTTGGGGTCGCGGCGGTTGATGTAGCCGGACAGCAGGCAGCGCCCGGAATAGGCCATGCACAAGGCGCCGTGGACGAACACTTCCAGCTCCATGTCCGGCACCTGCTGGCGGATTTCCTCGATCTCCTCCAGCGACAGCTCGCGGGAAAGGATCACCCGGGTCAGGCCCTGCTGCCGCCAGAATTGCACCGCGGCCCAGTTCACCGCGTTGGCCTGCACCGACAGGTGGATGGGCATCTGCGGGAAATGCTGGCGAACCAGCATGATCAGGCCGGGATCGGACATGATCAGCGCATCCGGACCCATGGCGACCACTGGCTCCAGGTCGCGCAGGAAGGTCTTCAGCTTGGCGTTGTGCGGGGCGATGTTGACCACCACGTAGAAGCGCTTGCCGAGCGCGTGGGCCTCGGCGATGCCTTCGGCCAGTTGGGCGTGGTCGAAATCGTTGTTGCGCACCCGCAGGCTGTAGCGCGGCTGCCCGGCGTAGACGGCATCGGCGCCGTAGGCGAAGGCATAGCGCATGCTTTTCAGGGTGCCGGCGGGGCACAGCAGTTCGGGGCGGAGGGCGGTGGCGGTCATGGTTCGGGCTCGCAACGACGTGGGCGCGCGACTTTAGCCGAGCGCGCGCCGGGCGATCCTGAGCCGGATCAATGTCCGCGTCATTCCAGCCAGCGTCGACCCTGCAGTTCCAGCAGCAGTTGCGCCTGTTCCGGGCCGTTGCTGCCGGCCGGGTAGGGCCGCGGGCTCTGGTAGTGCTCGCGCCAGCCGGCGAGGATCGGGTCGACCCAGCCCCAGGCGGCCTCTACCTCGTCGCGGCGCATGAACAGCGTCGAGTCGCCCTCGATCACGTCCAGCAGCAGGCGTTCGTAGGCGTCCCAGCGGCGCTTGTTGCGGCTGAGGGCCTCGGCCAGGTTGAGGTCCAGCTCCACCGGTTCCAGTTGCATGCCCTTGCCCGGGGTCTTGGCCATCAGTTGCACGCTGATCCGCTCCTCCGGCTGCAACCTTATCCACAGGCGGTTGGCCGGCCCGCCGCCGCCGTCGATCAGGCTGTGTGGCACCGGCTTGAACTGGATGACGATTTCCGAGCACTTGCGCGCCATGCGCTTGCCGGTGCGCAGGTAGAACGGCACCCCGGCCCAGCGCCAGTTCTCGACCTCGGCCTGGAGCGCGACGAAGGTCTCGGTATCGCTGTCGTTGTCGACGTTCTTCTCGAAGTAGTACGCCGGCACCTCCTGGCCGCCGATCCTGCCGGCGGCGTACTGGCCGCGTACCGTCTTGTCCTGCACGTCGAGCCCGGAGATCGGCTTCAGCGCCTGCAGCACCTTGAGCTTCTCGTTGCGCACCGCCTCGGCGTCGAAACGCACCGGCGCCTCCATCGCCACCAGGCAGAGCAACTGGAGCAGATGGTTCTGCACCATGTCGCGCATCGCCCCGGCGTGGTCGTAGTAGCCGCCGCGGTTCTCCACGCCAAGGGTCTCGTTGACGCTGATCTGCACATGGTCGATGTGCGCCGCGCGCCAGACCGGCTCGAACAACGCATTGGCGAAGCGCAGGGCCATCAGGTTCTGCACGGTTTCCTTGCCCAGGTAGTGGTCGATGCGGAACACCCGCGACTCGTCGAACACCCGGCCGATGGACTGGTTGATCGCCCTCGCCGAGTCCAGCGAATGGCCCAGCGGTTTTTCCAGCACGATGCGCGCTTGCGGCCCGGCGAGGCCGGCGATGGAGAGGTTCTGCGCGATCGGCGCGAACAGGCTCGGCGAGGTTGCCAGGTAGTGCACCAGCACCCGGCCCTCGCTGCTCTTCAGGTGCCGCGCGAGACGACCGAAGTCTGCGCTCTGCGAGGCGTCCATGGCCAGGTAGTCGAGGCGCGCGGCGAAGCCTTTCCATTGTTCGGCGGCGAACTCGCTGCGCGCCACCACCGCGCGGACGTTGCGCTCGGCGAGGGCGAGGAAGGCGGCGTTGTCCAGCGCGCTGCGGGCGAGGGCGAAGATCCGCGTATCGGCCGGCAGGCGGTCCTCCCGGTGCAGGCGATAGAGCGCCGGCAGCAGCTTGTGCAGGGCCAGGTCGCCGGTACCGCCGAAGACCAGGATGTCGCAGGACGTTGGAGTGGCTGGTGTACTCAAGGCAAGCTCCCGACGGCGTTGGCTGGGCGTGGCTGACTGTTTGTAGTATAACTACAAGGTTACTACAGAGAATCGAGCCCAGCCTGTGAACCTGCTGCAGCACATAGCCCAGTCCCGCCAACAGCTCCGCAAGTCGGAACTCAAGGTCGCCGATCACGTTCTCAACGATCCGGCGTCGGTCATGCACAGCTCCATGGCCGAACTGGCCCATGGGGTCGGGGTCAGCGAGCCGACCATCGTGCGTTTCTGCCGCGCCATCGGCTGCAGCGGCTTCCAGGACCTCAAGCTGAAGCTGGCGCAGAGCCTGGCGGCCGGCGCCAGCTTCGGCCAGTTCTCGATCCATGAGAGCGACTCGGTGGCCGACTTCAGCCTGAAGATCTTCGACACCACGCTGCACAGCCTGATGGAAGTCCGCGAGCACCTGGACACCCACGCCCTGGAGCGCGCCATCGCCGCCATCGCCCACGCCCAGCGCGTGGAGTTCTACGGCTTCGGCGCTTCCGGCGCGGTAGCCTCGGATGCCCAGCACAAGTTCTTCCGCCTGCTGCTGTCGGCGGCGGCCTACTCCGACCCGCACATGCAGGCGATGTCGGCGGTGACCCTCAAGCCCAGCGACGTGGCCATCTGCATTTCCCAGTCGGGTCGCTCGAAGGACCTGCTGATCACCGCCAACCTGGTGCGCGAGGCCGGCGCCACGCTGATCACCCTGTGCCCGAGCCAGACCCCGCTGGCCGACCTGGCCACGGTCAACCTGGCGATCGACGTGCACGAGGACACCGACATCTACACCCCGCTGACCTCGCGCATCGCCCACCTGGTGGTGATCGACGTGCTGGCGATGGGCGTGGCCATGGCCCGCGGCCCGGACCTGGTCAACCACCTCAAGAGCGTCAAGCGCAGCCTGCGCAGCCTGCGCCTGTCGCCGAAGGTGATGAAGAACCAGGAAGAGCGCGGCGAGCCGTCCTGAGGCGCCGCCGGGAAGGCATAACGCAGTCTTCACCGGCCTGCCGCCAAACCGTCACATTGCTGCGCGATGCTCGCGACTCCAGCCAGTCGGCCATGGGAGACGCGAGATGCCCCGTCATAGCGATGCCAATGCCCAGCACGTGGATTCGAAAACCCGCCGCAAGCTCGAAGACCAGCGGCGCATGCAATTCCGCCGGGCGATCGAGGACCACTGCGAAGAACTGCGCCTGCGCCAGGAACTGGCCGACTACCCCGAGCTGGTAGCCGCCGCCTACCTCAGCTCGAGCCGCCAGGGCCGGCGAAGCGCCCAGCGAGCTGGCTGATCAGCGCCCGCTCCTCGCGGACGAAGGCGACGAACGCCTGGGCCACCGGGCTCAGGCGCTTGCCCTTGGCGTGCACCAGGCACCAGCTGCGATAGAGCGGCAATTCCTCCACCGGTAGTTCGCGCAGCAGGCCGTTGGCCAGTTCCTGGTGCGCCGCATGGCGCGGCAGCAGGGCCAGGCCGAGGCCGGCGATCACCCCTTCGCGCAGGGACTCCAGCGAGGCGATCTCCTGGATCTGCGAGAAGTGCGCGCGGCGTTGCTGGAAGAACTCCTCGCAAGCCTTGCGGGTGCCGGAGCCCGGTTCGCGGACCAGTAGCGGGAAGGGCTCCAGGTCCTTCAGGGCCAGCTTCGCGGCGTTGCACAGCGGATGGTCCGGCGGCGCCACGGCGATGATCGGGTTGTTCAGGAAGGGCAGGAACTCCAGGGCCATGTCCTGCGGTACCAGGGACATGATCACCAGGTCGTCGCGGTTGTCGGCCAGGCGCTTGATCACCTGGGTGCGGTTGACCACCGTCAGGCTCAGGCTGACTTCCGGATGCAGGTTCTGGAACGCCTTGAACAGGTGCGGGGTGATGTACTTGGCGCTGGACTCCACCGCCAGGCGCAACTGGCCCTGCAGCGAGCCCTTCAGGTCCGAGAGCTGCATGTCCAGGCTTTCCAGGCGCTGGAACAGGTCGGTGCTGGTCTTCAGCAGGGCTTCGGCGGCATCGGTCAGGTAGAGCTTCTTGCCGACGTACTCGAACAGCGGCTGGCCGACCAGCTCTTCCAGTTGGCGGATCTGCAGGCTGACTGCCGGCTGGGTCAGGGCCATTTCCTCCGCCGCCCGGCTGTAGGAGCGGCTCTCGCATACGGCACGAAAAACCTGAAGCTGCCGTAATGTCATACGCATCAACGACTTACGCATTCCAGTCACACTCTGACCGAGATCGGTCGGGCGACTATAAAGCTTTTCTAATGGCTATCCCAATAATTATTGATTTTTGTTAATGACCCTCACGGGGGTAGGGTAAAAGCGCGACCGGGAGCTGCCTGCCGGTCATGCAGCGACCGGAATATCCGGATCGACCGTACCAGGTTCCCAACCCCGAAGAGGGAGACCTCCGTGATCAAGAAGATCCTGATCGCCAACCGCGGCGAGATCGCCGTCCGCATCGTGCGCGCCTGCGCCGAGATGGGCATCCGCTCGGTGGCCGTCTACTCCGAGGCCGATCGCCACGCGCTGCACGTCAAGCGCGCCGACGAAGCCCACAGCATCGGCGCGGACCCGCTGGCCGGCTACCTCAACCCGCGCGCCCTGGTGAACCTGGCGGTGGAAAGTGGCTGCGACGCCCTGCACCCCGGCTATGGCTTCCTCTCGGAAAATGCCGAGCTGGCGGAAATCTGCGCCGAGCGCGGTATCAAGTTCATCGGCCCGTCGGCGCAAGTGATCCGCCGCATGGGCGACAAGACCGAAGCCCGCCGCAGCATGATCGCCGCCGGCGTGCCCTGTACCCCCGGCACCGAAGGCAACGTCGCCGATCTCGCCGAGGCCCTGCGCGAAGCCGAGCGGATCGGCTACCCGGTGATGCTCAAGGCCACCTCCGGCGGCGGCGGTCGCGGCATCCGTCGCTGCAACAGCCGCGAGGAGCTGGAACAGGCGTTCCCGCGGGTGATCTCCGAGGCGACCAAGGCCTTCGGCAGCGCCGAGGTATTCCTCGAGAAGTGCATCGTCAATCCCAAGCACATCGAGGCGCAGATCCTCGCCGATTCCTTCGGCAACACCGTGCACCTGTTCGAGCGCGACTGCTCGATCCAGCGCCGCAACCAGAAGCTCATCGAGATCGCCCCGAGCCCGCAGCTCACTCCCGAGCAGCGCGCCTATATCGGCGACCTGGCGGTGCGCGCGGCCAAGGCGGTGGGCTACGAGAACGCCGGCACCGTGGAGTTCCTGCTCGCCGACGGCGAGGTGTACTTCATGGAGATGAACACCCGGGTCCAGGTGGAGCACACCATCACCGAGGAAATCACCGGCATCGACGTGGTCCGCGAGCAGATCCGCATCGCTTCCGGGCTGGAGCTGTCGGTCAAGCAGGACGACATCGTCCATCGCGGCTACGCCCTGCAGTTCCGCATCAACGCCGAGGACCCGAAGAACAACTTCCTGCCCTCGTTCGGCAAGATCACCCGCTACTACGCCCCCGGCGGCCCCGGCGTGCGTACCGACACGGCGATCTACACCGGCTACACCATCCCGCCGTACTACGACTCGATGTGCCTGAAGCTGATCGTCTGGGCGCTGACCTGGGAAGAGGCCCTCGATCGCGGCCTGCGCGCCCTCGACGACATGCGCGTGCAAGGGGTCAAGACCACCGCGCCGTACTACCAGGAAATCCTCCGCAACCCGGAATTCCGCAGCGGCCAGTTCAACACCAGCTTCGTCGAAAGCCACCCGGAACTGACCCAGTACTCGATCAAGCGCAACCCGTCGCACCTGGCCATCGCCATCGCCACCGCCATCGCGGCCCACGCCGGCCTGTAAGGGAAGGAGCAGAACATGAGCAACACCATCCAAGCGAAGAAGACCGGCGTCACCGATACCATCCTGCGCGATGCCCACCAGTCGCTGCTGGCGACCCGCATGCGCACCGAGGACATGCTGCCGATTTGCGACAAGCTCGACCGCGTCGGCTACTGGTCGCTGGAAGTCTGGGGCGGCGCCACCTTCGACGCCTGCGTGCGCTTCCTCAAGGAAGACCCGTGGGAACGCCTGCGCAAGCTCAAGGCGGCGCTGCCCAACACCCGCCTGCAGATGCTCCTGCGCGGGCAGAACCTGCTCGGCTACCGCCACTACAGCGACGATGTGGTGCGCGCCTTCGTGGCCAAGGCGGCGGTCAACGGCATCGACGTGTTCCGCATCTTCGACGCGATGAACGACGTGCGTAACCTGCGCGTCTCCATCGAGGCGGTGAAGGCCGCCGGCAAGCACGCCCAGGGCACCATCTGCTACACCACCAGCCCGGTGCACACCATCGAGGCCTTCGTCGCCCAGGGCAAGGCGATGGCCGACATGGGCGTCGACTCCATCGCCATCAAGGACATGGCCGGCCTGCTCACCCCCTATGCCACCGGCGACCTGGTCAAGGCCCTGAAGGACGCCCTGCCGCTGGACGTGGTGGTGCATTCCCATGACACCGCCGGTGTCGCCAGCATGTGCCAGCTCAAGGCCGTGGAAAACGGCGCCGACCGTATCGACACGGCGATCTCCAGCATGGCCTGGGGCACCAGCCACCCGGGCACCGAATCGATGGTCGCGGCGCTGCGCGGTACCCCCTACGACACCGGCCTGGACCTGGAGCTGATCCAGGAGATCGGCATGTACTTCCACGCGGTGCGCAAGAAGTACCACCAGTTCGAGAGCGAATTCACCGGCGTGGATACCCGCGTGCAGGTCAACCAGGTGCCGGGCGGGATGATTTCCAACCTGGCCAACCAGCTCAAGGAGCAGGGCGCGCTGAACCGTATGGGCGAGGTGCTCGAGGAAATCCCGCGGGTCCGCGCCGACCTCGGTTTCCCGCCGCTGGTGACGCCGACTTCGCAGATCGTCGGCACCCAGGCGTTCTTCAACGTGCTCGCCGGCGAGCGCTACAAGACCATCACCAACGAGGTGAAGCTGTATCTGCAAGGCCGCTATGGCAAGGCTCCCGGCGAGGTCAACGAGCAACTGCGGCGCCAGGCCATCGGCAGCGAGGAAGTCATCGACGTGCGCCCGGCCGACCTGATCAAGCCGGAGCTGAACAAGCTGCGCAGCGAGATCGGCAACCTGGCCAAGTCCGAGGAAGACGTACTCACCTACGCGATGTTCCCGGACATCGGGCGCAAGTTCCTCGAAGAGCGTGAGGCCGGCACCCTGAAGCCCGAGGAACTGCTGCCGATTCCCACCGGCAAGGGCGTCGCCGCCGCCGGCGCGGAAGGCACCCCGACCGAGTTCGTCATCGACGTGCACGGCGAGACCTACCGCGTCGACATCACCGGGGTCGGCGTGAAGAGCGACAACAAGCGGCACTTCTACCTGTCCATCGACGGCATGCCGGAAGAAGTGGTGTTCGAGCCGCTCAACGAATATGTCGCCGGCTCCGCCAGCGGCCGCAAGCATGCCAGCGAGCCGGGCCACGTCAGCACCACCATGCCGGGCAACATCGTCGACGTGCTGGTGAAGGAAGGCGATAGCGTCAAGGCCGGCCAGGCGGTGTTGATCACCGAGGCGATGAAGATGGAAACCGAGGTCCAGGCCGGCATCGCCGGTACGGTCAAGGCGATCCACGTGGCCAAGGGCGACCGGGTCAACCCGGGCGAGATCCTGATCGAGATTGCGGGCTGACCGCGACAGACGGTTAAAGTCCCTGGGGGAGCATGATGCTCCCCTTTTTTTATCGGCATCGGTTGCCGCGTCGGCCGGCTGTTCGCCCTGCCAGGGTGCGCCCGGCGCGCGCGCCGCCTAGAATGCCGCCTCTGCCAACGGCGCGTCGCGCCGCAGGCGCTGACTATCGGGAAGTCCAGGTGTCGTCCTCTCCAGCTCAAACGCCCAGCCGCCGGCCCTCGCTGCTCGGCGGTTCGATGATCATCGCCGGCACCGCCGTCGGCGCCGGAATGTTCTCCCTGCCCATCGCCATGTCCGGCATCTGGTTCGGCTGGTCGGTGGCGGTGTTCCTGCTCACCTGGTTCTGCATGCTGCTGTCGGGGATGATGATCCTCGAGGCCAACCTCAACTACCCGGTGGGCTCGAGCTTCTCGACCATCACCCGCGACCTGCTCGGCCAGGGCTGGAATGTGGTCAACGGGCTGAGCATCGCCTTCGTCCTCTATATCCTCACCTATGCCTATATCTCCGGCGGCGGCTCGATCATCGGCTACACCCTGTCCAGCGGCCTCGGCGTGACCCTGCCGGAAAAGCTCGCCGGGCTGCTGTTCGCCCTGGCGGTGGCGCTGGTGGTGTGGTGGAGCACCCGCGCGGTGGACCGCATCACCACGCTGATGCTCGGCGGCATGATCATTACCTTCGGCCTCTCCATCAGCGGCCTGCTCGGGCGCATCCAGCCGGCGATCCTGTTCAACAGCGGCGAGCCGGACGCGGTCTACTGGCCCTACCTGCTGGCGACCCTGCCGTTCTGCCTGACTTCCTTCGGTTACCACGGCAACGTGCCGAGCCTGATGAAGTACTACGGCAAGGACCCGCAGCGGATCAGCCGTTCGCTGTGGATCGGCACCCTGATCGCCCTGGCCATCTACCTGCTGTGGCAGGCCAGCACCCTGGGCACCATCCCGCGCGAGCAGTTCAAGGGCATCATCGCCGGCGGCAGCAACGTCGGCACCCTGGTGGAATACCTGCACCGGATCACCGCGTCGGATTCGCTGAACGCGCTGCTCACCACCTTCTCCAACCTGGCGGTGGCCAGCTCCTTCCTCGGCGTGACCCTCGGCCTGTTCGACTACCTGGCCGACCTGTGCAGGTTCGACGACAGCCACTTCGGGCGCTTCAAGACCGCGTTGCTGACCTTCGTCCCACCGACCATCGGCGGGCTGCTGTTCCCCAACGGCTTCATCTACGCCATCGGTTTCGCCGGGCTGGCCGCGGCGTTCTGGGCGGTGATCGTTCCGGCGCTGATGGCGCGGGCCTCGCGCAAGCGCTTCGGCAGCCCGCTGTTCCGCGCCTGGGGCGGCACGCCGGCGATCGTGCTGGTGCTGCTGTTCGGCGTGGCCAACGCGGTCGCGCACATCCTGGCCAGCCTGCACTGGCTGCCGGAGTACCGTTGAGCGACCGGCAGTCCCTGCCAGGGGCTAGTCGCGCAGCGCCTCCAGCGTCTGCCGCTGGCGGCCTTCGGCGTCGAAGTTGGAAGGATCGAGCCAGCGCTCGAACGCCGCCTGTCGCGCCGGCCATTCGCTGTCGAGCAGGGAGAACCAGGCGGTGTCGCGGTTGCGCTGCTTGACCACCATGTGCTGGCGGAAGGTGCCTTCGTAGGTGAAGCCCAGGCGCTCGGCGGCGCGCATCGAACGGGCGTTGCCGGCATTGCACTTCCACTCCAGGCGGCGGTAGCCGAGGCGGCCGAGGGCGAGTTCGGCGAGCAGGTAGACCGCCTCGGTAGACCCCGGTGTGCGCTGCATCGGCGCGCCGAAGGCGATATGGCCGATTTCGATGACGCCATCCTTCGGCGTGATCCGCAGGTAGCTGAGCAGGCCGACGGCGCGCTGCGTGCGCCGCTCGCGCACGGCGAAGAACAGCGGGTCGCGGCTGGCCGCCTGGCCGGCCAGCCAGGCGTCGAACGCCGGGCGCTCGGCGAACGGGCCGTAGGCCAGGTATTCCCACAGCAACGGGTCGGCGCCAGGCCCTTGCAGGGCGTCCCACAGGTCGTCGCCGTGGCGTTGCGGATCGAGCGGTTCGAGCTTGACGAAGCGGCCGTCGAGCGGGGCGTGGGGTGGAGTGGCGACGGGGCGCCAGTTCAAGGGTTCGCGCATGGTGGGCCTCAGAGAATCCTGCGGTACTGAAGGAAACCGGACTTGTCGGCGATGCGCTCGTACAGCTTCATCGCGTCGCTGTTGCTCTCGTGGGTCAGCCAGTGCACCCGCGAACAGCCAGCGGCGCCGGCCTCGGCGTAGACATGCTCGATCAGCCGGCGCCCTATGCCCTCGCCGCGCAGGCCCTCGGCGACGAACAGGTCCTGCAGGTAGCAGTAGTCGCCGACGGTCCAGCAGGAGCGGTGGTAGATCCAGTGCACCAGGCCCACGGCGCGCTCGTCGAGCCAGGCGAGGGCGGCGTTCATCGGTTCGTCGGCGTCGAGGAAGCGCTGCCAGGTGGCGTCGCTGGTAGCGGCGGCGATCTCGGTCTTGTAGAAGCGCTGGTAGCCCTGCCACAGCGGCAGCCAGGCGGCGTGGTCGGCGGCGCCGACGGGACGAATCTGCAGGGACGTGCTCATGGCTCGGTTCCATGTCCGGGTAAAGGTGCCTCCAGACTAGGCCGGGAAATGGTCCGCTAGAAGATCCATTGCTGGTCAATTCCACAGGTCCAATCCACACTGGCGCTTTCTTCCCTCCGAGACCGCCATGGCCACCGTACTGCCCTTCGACGCCGCCGGCATCCACCTCGACCCCGCCCAGGGCCTGGCGCGCCAGCTCTACGCCGCGCTGCGCGAACGGATCCTCGACGGCCGCCTCGGCAGCCGCACGCGGATGCCCGCCAGCCGCGAGCTGGCCCAGGCCCTGAAGGTCTCGCGCAACACCGTGGTGCGGGCCTATGAACAGTTGCACGCCGAGGGCTATATCGACGGGCGCACAGGCGACGGCACCTACGTTGCCGAGTTGCAGGAAATCCCAGGCAGGGCCCCTGCCGTCGCCCCGAGCGCTCCCGCGCCACGCGGCCCGGCGGCCCTGGCGCCGCCTCCGGAAGGCGCGCCGCGAGCGTTCCGCGTCGGCGTGCCGGCCTTCGACCTGTTCCCCTTCGACACCTGGGCGCGGCTACAGGCGCGCTTCTGGCGCAACCCGCCGGCGGACTGCCTGGGCTACGGCGACCCGGCCGGCGAGGCGCGCCTGCGCGAGCTGATCGCCGCCTACCTGCGCAGCGCGCGCGGCCTGCGCTGCGAGGCGGAACAGGTGATCGTCACCCATGGCGCGCAGCAGGCCATCCGCCTGTGCGCCCAGGTGTTGCTCGAGAACGGCGATCCGGTGGCTGTGGAAAACCCCGGCTACCGCGCGGCGCGCCTGGCCTTCGCCGCGACCGGCGCGGTACCGCACGGGATCGACCTCGACGCCGAGGGCCTGCGCAGCGACCGGCTCGCGGGCATCGCCGGCTGCCGCCTGGCCTATGTCACGCCGTCACACCAGTACCCCACCGGCGTCACCCTGTCGCTGGCGCGGCGCCTGGAGCTGCTGGAGTGGGCCGAGCGCGCCGACGGCTGGATCGTCGAGGACGACTACGACGGCGAGTATCGCTACAGCGGTACGCCGCTGGCGCCGCTGGCCGCGCTGGACCGACAGGGCCGGGTGCTCTACGTCGGGACCTTCTGCAAGATCGCCTTCCCGGCGTTGCGCCTGGGCTACCTGGTGGTCCCGCCGGCGCTGGTCGAGCGCTTCCGCCAGCGGCGGGCCATCGAGGTACGCCATTCGGAGGTGGGCACCCAGCGGGTCATGGCCGACTTCATCGCCGAGGGGCATTTCCAGCGCCACGTCCGCCGCATGCGCCGCGCCGCCCGCGCCCGCCGCGACGCCTTGCTGCGGGGCTGGCCAGAGGCGCCGGGTTGCCAGCCGTTGCCGGCGGTGGAGGCGGGGCTGCATCTGTGCGTGCGGGTCGACAGCCTGGCGCGCGAGCGGGCCCTGATCGCCGCGGCGGCAGCCGCCGGGGTGGAAGTCAGCGCCTTGAGCGACTACTGGATGGACGACTCCAGCGTTGCGCCAGACGACCGCGCGGGCCTGGTGCTGGGCTTCGCGGCAGTACCCGAGGCGCGTATCGACGAAGCGCTGCGGGCGTTGCGCAAGGCCTGGCGGCGGGAGGCCCTGGTTGGACCCGTCGTCGCGACTGACTAGAATGCCCCCGGATCACCCTCGCGCCCAGGAGTAGCCATGAGTGTCGCCCTTTCCGCCGCGCCCGAGCGCAAGCTCGCCGCCCCCCTGATCGCCTTCGCCCTGCTGGTGCTCGGCGGGCTGTTCCTGTTCAACGCGGTCAGCGCGCGCCAGGCCATCCTCTTCATCGTCGGCGGCGCCCTGGGCCTGACCCTCTACCACGCCGCCTTCGGCTTCACCTCCGCCTGGCGGGTATTCATCCGCGAACGGCGCGGCGCCGGGCTGCGCGCGCAGATGGTGATGCTGGCGCTGGCGGTGCTGCTGTTCTTCCCGGCGCTGGCGGCGGGCAGCCTGTTCGGCCAGCCGGTGAGCGGTTTCGTCTCGCCGGTCGGCACTTCGGTGATCGTCGGCGCCTTCATTTTCGGCATCGGCATGCAACTGGGCGGCGGCTGCGCCTCCGGCACCCTGTTCACCGTCGGCGGCGGCAACGCGCGGATGCTGGTGACCCTGCTGTTCTTCATCCTCGGCTCGCTGATCGCCACCCAGCATGTCGGCTGGTGGTTCGCCCTGCCGTCGCTGCCGCCGATCTCGCTGGTCGCCGAACTGGGCCTGGCACCGGCGCTGGTGTTGAGCCTGGCGGTGTTCATCGGCATCGCCGGGGTCACGGTGCGCATGGAGAAGGCCCGCCACGGCACCCTGGAAACCCCGCCGAGCGCCGAATGGCGTGGTTGGCGGCGCTTCCTCCGCGGCCCCTGGCCGCTGGTCTGGGGGGCGCTGGCGCTGGCGCTGCTCAACTTCCTCACCCTGTACCTCGCCGGACGCCCCTGGGGCATCACATCGGCCTTCGCCCTGTGGGGCGCGAAGATCGCCCAGGGCGTGGGCCTGGACGTCGGCGCCTGGGCCTTCTGGCAGACGCCGGCGAACGCCAAGGCGCTGGCCGCGCCGCTGTGGGAAGACATCACCAGCGTGATGGACATCGGCATCGTCCTCGGCGCGCTGCTCGCCGCCGGCCTGGCCGGACGCTTCGCGCCGAACCTGGACATCCCGCGCCGTTCGCTGGCGGCGGCGGTGATCGGCGGGCTGCTGCTCGGCTACGGCGCGCGCCTGGCCTATGGCTGCAACATCGGCGCGTATTTCAGCGGGATCGCTTCCGGCAGCCTGCATGGCTGGTTGTGGTTGGTGGCGGCGTTTGCCGGCAACAGCGTCGGGGTACGGGTATTGAGGCCTTATTTCTTCCCGGAGGAGCGGCGGGAGCAAGGGTTGACGGGGTGTTGAGAGGGGATATGCCTTCGTAGGACGTATGACGCGGACGTGAGCGCAGCCACACAACACCTCGGCAACGGGGAAGATCTGCGGGCCGTCCTGAGCGGTGAAAAAAAGAAGGGACACCGCAGGTCGCCGTGTCCCTCAGAGTGTAGAGAGGGAAAGTTGGTATCCCTCTCGACCGGTGAGCGTGGCGCCGCGGCTGGGCCGGGGCGCCGGGTATAAAAGAAGGGATGAAGGGTATCCATCCCTAAAGGTCGAGGGGGTAGTACTCCCCCTCTACCGGTGAGCCTTCTTCGATCGGCTGTGCTGCGGCCCGGCTGCGTCGACAGCCGGACCTGGGCGCGCTCGATCTCGTATCGGATCAGGCGCGCAGCGGAATCAGGCGCGGCGCGATCATGTTTTCCGGCAGCAGGATGTCGGCCAGGGTGGCCTCGTCCAGCAGCTTTTCCTCGCGTACCAGTTCCAGTACGCCGCGGCCGCTCTCCAGGGCGGTCTTGGCGATCCGCGTGGAGTTCTCGTAGCCGATGTACGGGTTCAGCGCGGTGACCAGGCCGATGCTGTGCTCGACCAGTTCGTGGCAGCGCTCGACGTTGGCGGTGATGCCGGTGATGCAGTGCTCGCGGAGCATGTCCATGGCGCGTTGCAGCAGGCGGATCGAGTCGAAGATCTTGTAGGCGATCAGCGGCTCCATCACGTTCAGTTGCAACTGGCCGCCTTCGGCCGCCAGGGTCAGGGCGAGGTCGTTGCCGATCACTTCGAAGGCGACCTGGTTGACCGCTTCCGGGATCACCGGGTTGACCTTGCCCGGCATGATCGAACTGCCCGGCTGGCGCGGCGGCAGGTTGATCTCGTTGATGCCGGTGCGCGGGCCGCTGGAGAGCAGGCGCAGGTCGTTGCAGATCTTCGACAGCTTGACCGCGGTGCGCTTGAGCATGCCGGAGAACAGCACGAAGGCGCCCATGTCGGAGGTGGCTTCGATCAGGTCGGCGGCCGGCTTCAGCGGCTGCCCGCTGATGGCGGCCAGGCGCTCGACGGCGAGCTTCTGGTAGCCGGGGTCGGCGTTGATGCCGGTGCCGATGGCGGTGCCACCGAGGTTCACTTCGGTGAGCAGCTCCGGCGCCAGGCGACGCAGGCGGTCGAGGTCTTCGCCGAGGGTGGTGGCGAAAGCGTGGAATTCCTGGCCGAGGGTCATCGGCACGGCGTCCTGCAACTGGGTGCGGCCCATCTTCAGTACGCCGGCGAATTCGACGCCCTTGGCGGCGAAGGCCTGGATCAGGCTGTCGAGGCTGGCCAGCAGGGTGTCGTGGCCGAGCAGCAGGCCCAGGCGGATGGCGGTCGGGTAGGCGTCGTTGGTCGACTGCGCCATGTTCACATCGTTGTTCGGGTGCAGGTACTTGTACTCACCCTTGGTATGGCCCATGGCTTCCAGCGCGATGTTCGCGATCACTTCGTTCGCGTTCATGTTGGTGGAGGTACCGGCGCCGCCCTGGATCATGTCCACCACGAACTGCTCGTGGAAATCGCCGCGGATCAGGCGGGCGCAGGCCTCGCTGATGGCGGCGTGCTTGTCTTCCGGGAGATGGCCGAGCTGACGGTTGGCGTCGGCGGCGGCCTGCTTGACCATGGCCAGGGCAACGACCAGCTTCGGGTAGTGCGACAGCGGCACCCCGGAGAGGCGGAAGTTGTTCACGGCGCGCAGGGTCTGGATGCCGTAGTAGGCGTCAGCGGGCACTTCGAGGGTGCCGAGCAGGTCTTTCTCGATACGGGAAGATGCAACGGGGGACATGACGGGATTTGTCTCAGAGGGACACGGCCAGTGCCGCGATGCCCACTAGACTAAGGATGTGACGATTTCGTGGCCAATGCTGTTAAACGCTGCCTCATGCACAAACGGCATAATGTTGGATGTGACGCTGGTATGATGGCGGACGTGTCATCGCATTACCGGAGCCTTTCCCGTCGTGAACCTCGAACTGAAGTGGCTGGAGGATTTCATCGCCCTGGCCGGCACCCGCAGCTTTTCCCAGGCGGCGGAGAAGCGCTTCGTCACCCAGCCGGCCTTCAGCCGGCGCATCCGCAGCCTGGAGGACGCCCTCGGCCTGACCCTGGTGAATCGCCAGCGCACGCCGGTGGAACTGACCGAGGCCGGGCAGCTGTTCCTGGTCACCGCGCGCAGCGTGGTCGAGCAGCTCGGCCAGGTGGTGCGCCACCTGCACCACCTGGAAGGCGGGCAGGGCGAGGTGCTGCAGTTCGCCGCCGCCCACTCGCTGGCGCTGGGCTTCTTCCCGCAGTGGATCGCGCGGCTGCGCAACGAGGGGCTGAACATCGCCAGTCGGCTGATCGCCACCAACGTCGGCGAGGCGGTGCATTCCCTGCGCGAGGGTAGCTGCGACCTGATGCTGGCGTTCTACGACCCTGACGCCGCGTTGCAGATGGATCCGGAGATCTTCCCCTCGCTGCACCTGGGGCGCACCGAGATGCTGCCGGTCTGCGCGGTGAACGCCGAGGGCCTGCCGCTGTTCGACCTGGAGAACGGCCAGAGCGTGCCGCTGCTCGCCTACAGCGCCAGCGCCTTCCTCGGTCGCGGGGTCAACCTGCTGCTGCGCCAGCGCAACCTGCGCTACACCACGGTCTACGAGACGGCGATGGCCGACAGCCTGAAGAGCATGGCGCTGCAAGGCATGGGCGTGGCCTGGGTGCCACGGCTGAGCGTGGTCAACGAACTGGAGCGCGGCGAACTGGCGATCTGTGGCGGGCCGCAATGGTTCGTGCCGCAGGAAATCCGCCTGTACCGCTGCGCGCTGGTGCGCAAGGCGGCGATCCGCCTGCTCTGGCGCAAGCTGGAAGGCGGGCTGGGCAGCGTCGAGTAGACAGGCAAGGGCGGCGCCGGGACGCCGCCCCGCAGGTCACATCTCAAGGACGATGCGCCCCTCGATCTGCCCGGCGCGCATCTGGTCGAGGATCTGGTTGATGTCGTCCAGCTTGCCCGGATGGATGGTCGCCTTGACCAGGCCTTCGCCGGCAAAGTCGAGGGCTTCCTGCAGGTCCGCGCGGGTGCCGACGATGGAGCCGGCGATGTGCAGGCCCTTGAGCACCACGTCGAAGATCGGCGTCGGGAAGTCACCCGGCGGCAGGCCGACCAGGGCAATGGTGCCGCCGCGGCGGGCCATGCCGATGGCCTGGCCGAAGGCGCTGTTGGATACCGCTGTGACCAGCACCCCGTGGGCGCCGCCGATGTCGCGCTGGATCGCCTCCACCGGGTCTTCCTGCCGGGCGTTGACCGTCAGGCTGGCACCGAGCTTGCGCGCCAGTTCCAGCTTGGCGTCGTCGATGTCGATGGCGGCGACGTGCAGGCCCATGGCCCTGGCGTACTGCACGGCGACGTGGCCGAGGCCGCCGATGCCGGAGATCGCCACCCACTGGCCGGGGCGCGCGTTGGTCTGCTTGAGCCCCTTGTAGACGGTGACGCCGGCGCAGAGGATCGGCGCGATTTCAGCGAATTCGACGTTTTTCGGCAGAATTCCGACGTAGTTCGGGTCGGCCAATACGTATTCGGCATAGCCGCCGTTCACCGAGTAGCCGGTGTTCTGCTGGCTCTCGCAGAGGGTCTCCCAGCCGGTCAGGCAGTGCTCGCAGCAGCCGCAGGCGGTGTACAGCCAGGGGATGCCGACCCGGTCGCCTTCCTTCACCCGGGTCACTCCGCTGCCCACCGCGGCGACGTAGCCGACGCCTTCGTGACCGGGAATGAACGGCAACGGCGGCTTCACCGGCCAGTCGCCCTCGGCGGCGTGCAGGTCGGTGTGGCAGACGCCGGAGGCTTCGATCTTCACCAGTACCTGCCCGGGGCCGGGCAGCGGAACCTTGACTTCCTCGATCCGCAGCGGCGCGCCGTAGGCGTGCACGACCGCGGCTTTCATGGTCTGTGGCAGGGTCATGGTCATCTCCTTGGACGGGGCTGAGCGCCTGTCGCGGTGCCTTTGACGGGCACCGCGACAGGCTGCGGAACCGGCGCGGCCGCCGCTCCCTCGGAGCGCGCCGCGACAACCAGTCTGGCCGCTCGTGGCAGGCGCGCATTGAGTTGCGGCAAGTTTCCCGCCATGGCGCGAAAAAACGGGACGGACGGTAACCCCCGGCGCGCGCCCGGCCTGCCTTTGCGGTATACTGCGCCGCCTTCGAACCGGCACTGCCCGCCGGCTCGGCCCAGTACAAGCCACGCCCCTCGACGAAGCGTGGCTTGTTGGTTTCTGACGCGCCGGACGGCGCATTTGAGAGAGGCACGACGATGAGCGCACTGGTTGGCGTGATCATGGGTTCCAAATCGGACTGGAGCACCCTCAGTCACACCGCGGACATGCTGGACAAGCTGGGCATCCCCTACGAAGTGAAGGTGGTTTCCGCCCACCGCACCCCGGACCTGCTCTTCCAGTACGCCGAGGAAGCCGAAGGCCGCGGCCTCGAAGTGATCATCGCCGGCGCTGGCGGCGCCGCCCACCTGCCGGGCATGTGCGCGGCCAAGACCCACCTGCCGGTACTCGGCGTGCCGGTACAGTCGTCGATGCTGTCGGGTGTCGACTCGCTGCTCTCCATCGTGCAGATGCCCGCCGGCGTACCGGTCGCCACCCTGGCCATCGGCAAGGCCGGCGCGGTCAACGCGGCGCTGCTCTCGGCGAGCATCCTCGGCGCCAAGCACCCGCAGTACCACGAGGCGCTGAAGCAGTTCCGCGCCAACCAGACCGAAACCGTGCTGGACAATCCCGACCCGCGCGATGCGTGAGACAGGCTCTGAGAAGGTAAGGCTCGAACCATGAAAATCGGTGTCATCGGTGGCGGCCAGCTGGGCCGCATGCTGGCCCTGGCGGGAACCCCGCTGGGCATGAACTTCGCTTTCCTCGACCCGGCGCCGGACGCCTGCGCGGCCTCCCTGGGCGAGCACATCCGCGCCGACTACGGCGACCAGGAGCACCTGCGGCAACTGGCCGACGAGGTCGACCTGGTGACCTTCGAGTTCGAGAGCGTGCCGGCGGAAACCGTGGCTTTCCTCTCCCAGTTCGTGCCGGTCTACCCGAACGCCGAGTCGCTGCGCATCGCCCGCGACCGCTGGTTCGAGAAGTCGATGTTCAAGGACCTCGGCATTCCCACTCCGGACTTCGCCGACGTCCAGTCCCAGGCCGACCTCGATGCCGCCGCAGCCGCCATCGGCCTGCCGGCGGTGCTCAAGACCCGCACCCTGGGCTACGACGGCAAGGGCCAGAAGGTCCTGCGCCAGCCAGCCGACGTGCAGGGCGCGTTCGCCGAACTGGGCAGCGTGCCGTGCATCCTCGAGGGCTTCGTGCCGTTCACCGGGGAAGTCTCGCTGGTGGCGGTGCGCGCTCGCGATGGGGAGACGCGTTTCTACCCGCTGGTGCACAACACCCACGACAGCGGCATCCTCAAGCTCTCCGTGGCCAGCAGCGCGCATCCGTTGCAGGCGCTGGCCGAGGACTACGTCGGCCGCGTGCTGGCCCGGCTCGACTACGTCGGCGTGCTGGCCTTCGAGTTCTTCGAGGTGGACGGCGGCCTGAAGGCCAACGAGATCGCCCCGCGCGTGCACAACTCCGGGCACTGGACCATCGAAGGCGCCGAGTGCAGCCAGTTCGAGAACCACCTGCGCGCCGTCGCCGGCCTGCCGCTGGGCTCGACCGCCAAGGTCGGCGAGAGCGCGATGCTCAATTTCATCGGCGCGGTGCCCCCGGTGGCTCAGGTGGTCGCCGTCGCCGATTGCCACCTGCATCACTACGGCAAGGCCTTCAAGAACGGCCGCAAGGTTGGCCATGCCACCCTGCGCTGTGCCGACCGGGCGACGCTGCAGGCGCGCATCGCCGAGGTCGAGGCGCTGATCGAGGCGTGAGCGATTGCCGTCCGCCCATCCTTGGGTTGGCGGGCGGCACTGAACCCAAGGCTTTTCTACACTGTCCCATGGCAGGCGCAATACATGCGCATACACCCGTAAGGAGGGACTGTCATGGGATTAATCGGAACCATCATCGTCGGACTGATCGTTGGTCTCGTTGCACGCTTTCTGAAGCCAGGTGACGACAGCATGGGCTGGATCATGACCATCCTGCTCGGCATCGGCGGTTCGCTGCTGGCCACCTACGGCGGCCAGGCGATCGGCTTCTACCAGGCCGGTCAGGCGGCCGGTTTCATCGGCGCGGTGGTCGGCGCCGTCGTACTGCTGGTCATTTACGGCCTGATCAAGAAGAATTGATGGCTCTGGCCGGCCCCCGCGGGGGCCGACGTTTCCTCACTTCGCCGGTATTCCCGCCATCATGCGCCGCTTCCCGTTCGCCCGCCTGTTGCTGCTCGCCCTGTTGTCCTCACCCCTGGCCCACGCCGAACTGCCCGAGACCGACTGGCTGGAACTGATGCCGCCGGCCGACCGCAAGGCGCTGGAAGAAATGCCCGACATCGTTCACGACACCCCGGAGGCCGCCGGCACCTTCACCAGCAAAGGGGGCCTGAAGCAGTCGGACCGGAAGATGCCGGCGGTGATGTATTCGGCCAAGACCGTCGCCAGCCTGGATGGCAAGGCGATCCGCCTCGGCGGCTACCCGGTGCCGCTGGAGAACGACGCCAAGGGCCGCGTCACCGAATTCTTCCTGGTGCCCTATCCGGGCGCCTGCATCCACGTGCCGCCGCCGCCGCCGAACCAGATCGTCCTGGTGCGTTATCCACAGGGGCTGAAGCTGACCGATATCTACACCCCGCTGTGGGTCAGCGGCACGCTGAAGATCGAGCAGGTGAGCAATGACCTGGCCGATGCCGCCTACGCCATCGACAAGGCGCGGGTGAAGGTGGTGGAGGAAGCGGACCTGTAGGGCCGGCACCTGCGCAACGGTCCATGGCGGACGATGCGAGCCGCGCCGTCCGCTCGCCGACCCGCTCAGGGTCGTTTCAGCGGCTCGCTCCAGATCTGCACGCCAAAGCTTTCGCTGCGCCCGGGGGCGACCACCATGAGGTCGTCCCAGACCCGCCCGGTCTCGATGCAGAGCATCTGCTGCCAGGCGTCGTCGGCGAACTGCGAGAGACGCCGGGACTTGTCCACCCAGGGGTTCCAGACCACCGCCGAGCGCGAGTCGAGGGCGTGCAGGTGGATGCTGCGTTCCCAGCGCGGGTCCTTGATCAGCAGGTCGCGTTCGAGACCGAGGTAGATGCGGTCCAGTTCGCCTTTGACCCGTACCGCGCCGTGCTGGGTGCGTTCTTCCCAGTTCTCCAGGGTCTCGATGTAGCGCGCGCCTTCCAGGCCCTCGATGGCGATCTCGCGGCTGTCGCTGACCGCGAAGTAGGTGTGCAGTGCCTGGCTGAGCACCAGCGGCTTGCTGCCTAGGTTCTCGCTGGTGAGTCGTAGGGTCAGGCGCTCGCCGAAGCGGAACAGCATGCGCAGCGCCGCCGGGTGCGGCCAGCCGGGGAGGCCATCGGGGGCGTCGAGGCGGAAGCTGACGCAGAGGTCGCCGTCCTCCTCGGCGATGTCGTCGATTTCCCAGTCGACCGCCCGGACCAGCCCGTGGGCGGGCGCCTTCAGGCCATCTTCCACCTGGCCGCGGACTTCCTGCGGGTTGCGCTCCAGCGGACCGAACCACGGCCAGCACACCGGCACCCCGCCGCGAACCGACTGCCCGCGCCGGTAGCCGGCCTCGTCGCTGAGCCAGACCAGCGGCGGCTGTTCGTGGGGCTGGTAGCTGAGCAGTTGCGCGCCCTGCTGGGCGATCAGCGCCTCGCCATGGGCGGTGTGGATGCGCCAGCAGGCCAGGTCGTCGACCTGTATCTGTTCGACGCGGTTGATCGGGCTATCGGTGCTCATGGCGGTCTCCGGGAGGCGAATGGATGGCAGCAGTATCACCGATCCATTTTATCGCCGGCAGTTCCCCCGGATAGCGCCAACGAAGACGCGGCCCGTAGGCCGCGTCGGTTGTTGCCGGTGGTTCAGGCCGCGCGGAACAGGTTGTGCGGGTCGATGACGAATTTCTTCGGCACCCCGGCGTCGAACTCGCCGTAGCCTTTCGGCGCATCGTCGAGGGTGATGACTTCCACCCCGACGATGTCGGCGATCTTGATCCGGTCCCACATGATCGCCTGCATCAGCTGGCGGTTGTACTTCATCACCGGGGTCTGGCCGGTATGGAAGCTGTGCGACTTGGCCCAGCCCAGGCCGAAGCGGATGCTCAGGGCGCCGTGCTTGGCGGCCGCGTCCACCGCGCCCGGGTCTTCGGTGACGTACAGGCCGGGAATGCCGATCTTGCCGGCGACCCGGGTGATGCCCATCAGCGAGTTGAGCACGGTGGCCGGGGCTTCCTGCTGCGAGCCCGAATGGCCGTGGCCGCGCGCCTCGAAACCGACCGCGTCGACCGCGCAGTCGACCTCCGGCTCGCCCAACAGAGCGGCGATCTGTTCGTGCAGCGGGGTGTCCTTGGACAGGTCGGCGATCTCGAAGCCCTGTTTCTTGGCATGGGCCAGGCGGGTCGGGTTGACGTCGCCGACGATCACCACCGCCGCGCCGAGCAGGCGTGCCGAGGCCGCCGCGGCCAGGCCGACCGGACCGGCGCCGGCGATGTAGACCGTGCTGCCCGGGCCGACGCCAGCGGTGACCGCGCCGTGGTAGCCGGTGGGGAGGATGTCCGAAAGGCAGGTCAGGTCGCGGATCTTCTCCATCGCCGCTTCGCGGTTGGGCAGTTTCAGCAGGTTGAAGTCGGCGTAGGGCACCAGCACGTATTCGGCCTGGCCGCCGACCCAGCCGCCCATGTCGACGTAGCCGTAGGCGCCGCCGGCCCGCGCCGGATTGACCGTCAGGCAGACGCCGGTGTGCTGTTCCTTGCAGGTACGGCAGTGGCCGCAGGCGACGTTGAACGGTACCGAGACCAGGTCGCCGATCTTCATGGTTTCCACGCCACGCCCGATCTCCACCACCTCGCCGGTGATCTCGTGGCCCAGCACCAGGCCTTCCGGCGCGGTGGTGCGGCCGCGCACCATGTGCTGGTCGGAGCCGCAGATGTTGGTGGAGACCACCCGCAGGATCACCCCGTGGTCGATCTGCCGGCCCTGCGGGTCCTGCATCTTCGGATAGGGAATGTTCTGCACCTCGACCTTGCCCGGGCCGAGATAGACCACACCACGATTGCCAGACATACGCGTTTCCTCTTTGTCGTTGTGGGTACAAATGCGCGGCGTCCACGGCCGCGCGGCTTTGCACTGGAAAGTCGTCTGTTGCGCGACAGGGCCGGAGAATGCTGGCAGCCGGCGGGCTGTCGGTGTTGCTCGGGACGCGAGGCCGTGCGAAGCGCCCCTCTCCCTGGCGCTCTTCCTTCAGCGAGGGTTGGGGAGAGAGGGCGCGCTTACAGCACCACGGTCCGATTGGCGTTGAGGAATACCCTCCGCTCGATGTGGTAGCCCACCGCCCGCGCCAGGGTCAGGCACTCGATGTCGCGGCCCTTGGCGATCAGGTCCTCGGGGTAGTGGGCGTGGTCGACCGTCTCGACGCCCTGGGCGATGATCGGCCCTTCGTCGAGGTCGTTGTTGATGTAGTGGGCGGTGGCGCCGACCAGCTTCACGCCCTTCTGGTAGGCCTGGTGGTACGGCTTGGCGCCCTTGAAGCCGGGCAGCAGGGAGTGATGGATGTTGATCGCCCAGCCGTCCAGGCGTCGGCACAGTTCCGGCGACAGCACCTGCATGTAGCGAGCGAGGATCACCAGCTCGGCGCCACTCTCTTCGAGCACCTGCCAGACCCTGGCTTCCTGGGCCGGCTTGTCGTTCGGGTCGAGCGGGAAGTGGTGGTAGGGAATGCCGTGCCAGCGCGCCAGCGGCTCCAGGTCCGGGTGATTGGAAATCACCGCCACCACGTCCATCGGCAACTGGCCGATGCGCTGGCGGTAGAGCAGGTCGTTCAGGCAGTGGTCGGCCTTGGAAACCATGATCGCCACCTGGCTGCGGTAGCCCGGCGCGGTCAGCTCGGTACGCATGCCGAACGGTGCCACCCGTTCGGCCAGTCCGGCGCGGAAGGAGGCTTCGTCGAAGCCGTCGCCGGCGCGGAACTCCACGCGGATGAAGAAGCGTTGCGCCAGGCGGTCGTCGAACGAATGGTGCTCGGTGACGTAGCAGCGCTGCTCGAAGAGGTAGCGCGTCACCACGTCGACGGTGCCCAGCAGGCTGGGACTGTCGGCGGTGAGGATCCAGGTGTCGGGGGTACGGCTCATCGCGAGGCTCCGGGTCCGGTATCCCCTCCCGGGGAGCGGGGAAGGCTGCTCATGCCGCTACCTGCAGGCCGTATTCGGCGCTGGCGTCCTGCAACCAGAGCCAGAAGTAGTCGGCGAAGCTGCGGCGCACGACCAGCTCCCAGGTGTCCTCGCCGGTATGGCGGATCACGCATTGCGACTTGGCGAAGATGCTGCCGACCGCCTTGCCCACCGGGAAGTTGCTCGGATGCACGTCGTAGCTGGTGGATTTCATCAGCAGTTCGCGGACGTTCGCTCCGCTCAGTTCGAGCAGCGTCTGCCCGCCGCTGACGTTGACCACCGCGTAGTGCAGCTCCTCGCCCAGGGCCTGGCGCAGGCGCTGTTCGACGGCATATTCCTCGCCGCCGGGGACGATCAGCAACCATTCGTCCGGGGCCAGCCATTGCAGCGAGGTCTCGCCGCTGGCGACCAGGGTCAGGGCCACCGGCAGTTCCAGGCCGAGGGCCTGGTGCACGGCGGCGGCGAAGGCCGGGTCGGCGGCATCGCCGCGCAGCACCAGGTGACCGAGCAGCTTCTTCTCGCGCAGGACGATACCGGCCTTCGCGGCGGTCTTGCCGGCGAGCTTGTGCAGCTCGGCATGGTGCAGCGGCGATTCGGCGTGGACGCCGGGTTCGGGGCGTTGCTGGTAGACGTTTGCCTTGCTCATTCGTTTTCACCTTGGGGCGCCGCGCGCCCTGGTAGCCTGTCTGCCTTCTCCCTTCGGGGAGAGGGCCGGGGAGAGGGGCGAACCCCTCTCCGGTCAATCCACGTTCTGCCGTTCCCCTTTCGGGTCGTAGAACACCGAGGAACAGATCTCCGCCTCGATGAAGCGGCCGTCCGCCAGCGGCGCGTAGACCTTCTGGCCCATGCGCTTGAGGCCGCCTTTCACCACCGCCAGGGCGAAGCCGTGGCCGAGGCTGGCGCTCATGTAGCTGGAGGTGACGTGGCCGACCATCTTCATCGGGATCGCCTGCTGGGTGTCGAACACCAGTTGCGCGCCTTCGGGCAGTACCTCCTGCGGGTTGCTCGGCCTGAGTCCGACCAGTTGCTTGCGATCCTCGCGCAGGCAGTCGGCGCGGTTCATGCCGCGCCAGCCGATCCAGGAGAACGGCTTGCTGCGGCCCACCGCCCAGCCCATGTTGAGATCGTCCGGGGTGACCGAGGCATCGGTGTCCTGGCCGACGATGATGAAGCCCTTCTCGGCGCGCAGGACGTGCATGGTCTCGGTGCCGTAGGGCGTCAGGCCGTACTTCGCACCGTGCTCGGCGAGCGCTTCGAGCACGCCCATGGCGTAGTCGGCCTGGACGTTCACCTCGTAGCTCAGCTCGCCGGTGAAGGAGATGCGGAACACCCGCGCCGGCACCCCGGCGACCTTGCCTTCCTTCCAGGTCATGAAGGGGAAGGCATCCTTGTCCAGGTCGATGTCGGTGACTTCGGCGAGCAGCTTGCGGCTGTTCGGGCCGGACAGGGTGAGGGTCGCGTAGTGGTCGGTGACCGAGGTGAAGTACACCTTCAGCTCCGGCCATTCGGTCTGGTGGTACAGCTCCAGCCACTCCAGTACGCGGGCGGCGCCGCCGGTGGTGGTGGTCATGACGAAGTGGTTGTCGGCCAGGCAGGCGGTCACGCCGTCGTCGAAGACCATCCCGTCTTCCTTGCACATCAGGCCGTAGCGCGCCTTGCCGACGTCGAGCTTGGTCCAGGCGTTGGTGTAGACCCGGTTGAGGAACTCCCGCGCGTCCGGGCCCTGGATGTCGATCTTGCCCAGGGTCGAGGCGTCGAGCAGGCCGACCGCCTCGCGCACCGCGCGGCATTCGCGGGCCACGGCGGCGTGCATGTCCTCGCCGCGGCGCGGGAAGTACCACGGCCGCTTCCACTGGCCGACGTCTTCGAACTCGGCGCCGTTCTTCACGTGCCAGGCGTGCAGGGCGGTGAAGCGCACCGGTTCGAACAGGTGCCCGCAGTGGCGGCCGGCGACGGCGCCGAAGGTCACCGGGGTGTAGTTCGGACGGAACATGGTGGTGCCGGTGTCGGCGATGCTCTTGCCCTGGGCCCGCGCGGCGATCGCCAGGCCGTTGATGTTGCCCAGCTTGCCCTGGTCGGTGCCGAAGCCCAGCGCGGTGTAGCGCTTGACATGCTCGATGGACTCGAAGCCCTCGCGGCAGGCCAGTTCGATGGCGGCGGCGGTGACGTCGTTCTGCGGATCGACGAACTGCTTCGGCGCGCGCGCCGTGGGCTTTTCGTGGGGCACCTGGAACAGCGCGACGGGTGCTTCCTCGCGGCGCGGCTGGACCTTCGGCAGGCTGCCGGCGGCGGTCTTGTAGCCGGCGTCGAGGGCGGCGCGGCTCCCGGCCTGGTAGCCGTCGGCGAGCACCTCGGCGAGCCCGAACACGCCGTTCACGGCGCCGGCGCAGATGCGTTTCTGCAGGCCGTCGCCGGGGACGAAGGCGAGGATTTCCTCGCGCCATTCCGGCTTGCCGCCCAGGTGCGAGGCCAGGTGCACGACCGGGCTGTAGCCGCCGGAGCTGGCGATCAGGTCGCAGTCCAGCCATTCGCCGCCGCTGGCGCGCATGGCCTGCAGGTCGATCCGGGCGACCTTGGCGCCGCTGACCCGCTTGCCGCCGCGAGCCTCGATCACCGAACTGCCGGTGATCACCCGCATACCGCGTTGGCGTGCTTCCTCGACCCACTCGCCGCGCGGATTGGCCCGGGCGTCGGCGATGGCCACCACTTGCAGGCCGGCTTCCTGCCAGTCGAGGGCGACGCGGTAGGCGTAGTCGTTGTTGGTGGCCAGCACCAGTTTCTTGCCCGGTGCCACGCCGTAGCGCCGTACATAGGTGGAAACCGCGCCGGCGAGCATGTTGCCGGGCAGGTCGTTGTTGCCGTAGACCAGCGGCCGCTCATGGGCGCCGGCGGCCAGTACCACGCGCTTGGCGCGCACGCGGTGCACACGCTGGCGGACCTGGCCGAGCGGGGCGACCTCGCCGAGGTGGTCGGTGCGCCGCTCGTGGATGGTGAGGAAGTTGTGGTCGTGGTAGCCGTTGACCGTGGAGCGCGGTAGCAGGATGACTTCCGGCAGGCCTTGCAGCTCGGCCACGGCGTCCGCGACCCACTCGGCGGCGGGCTTGCCGTCGAGGGT
Organism: Pseudomonas sp. HMSC063H08; assembly: GCF_001813645.1. Classification (NCBI taxonomy): domain Bacteria; kingdom Pseudomonadati; phylum Pseudomonadota; class Gammaproteobacteria; order Pseudomonadales; family Pseudomonadaceae; genus Pseudomonas; species Pseudomonas sp. HMSC063H08. Next base: position 2,808 of record NZ_KV813597.1, on the reverse strand, counting down.
CTCGCGGGTGTCCAGCAGGCTGCCGCCGAACTCTTCCTGCTCGTCGGCGAGGATCACCCGCGCGCCGCTGCGGGCGGCGGCGAGGGCGGCGGCCAGGCCGGCCGGGCCGCCGCCGACCACCAGCACGTCGCAGTGGTGGTTCATCCAGTCGTAGCTGTCCGGATCGACCTCGGTCGGCGCGCGGCCCAGGCCGGCGGCCTTGCGGATGTACTTCTCGTAGGTCATCCACATCGACTGCGGGTACATGAAGGTCTTGTAGTAGAAACCGGGCGGCATCAGCTTGCCGCCGACCTTGCCGAAGATTCCCATCAGGTCGTTCTGCACGTTCGGCCAGCCGTTGGTACTGGTGGCCACCAGGCCGCCGTAGAGGGCCTGCTGGGTGGCGCGTACGTTGGGGATCTGGGTGGCTTCGCGGGAGCCGATCTGCAGGATCGCGTTGGGCTCCTCGGCGCCGGCGGCGACGATGCCGCGCGCCCGCGAGTACTTGAAGCTGCGGCCGACGATGTCGACGCCGTTGGCCAGCAGCGCGGCGGCCAGGGTGTCGCCGGCATAGCCCTGGTAGTGCTGGCCGTTGAAGCTGAAGGTCAGCAGGCGGTTGCGGTCGATGCGGCCGCCGCTGGACAGGCGATTGATCTGGCTCATGCCGGTTCCCCTTGTACGGCGGGTTTCTTCTCACCGTCGGCGACGACGCTGGGCTGCTCGCCGATCAGGTAGGTCTCGAGGATCTCGTAGGTCACCGTATGGCGGGTGACGTTGAAGTACTTGCGGCAGCCGGCGGCGTGCACCCACAGCTCGTGATGGAGGCCGCGCGGGTTGTCGCGGAAGAACATGTAGTCGCCCCATTCCTCGTCGCTGCAGGCGTTCGGGTCGAGCGGGCGCGGGATGTGGGCCTGACCCTTGGCGTGGAATTCCTCTTCGGAACGCAGTTCGCCGCAGTGGGGGCAGAAGATATTCAGCATTTTGTAGCCTCCGGAAACTGTTCTTGCCGGTTGACCGGCACCCTCTTCCTTCAGGGAGAGGGCTGGGGAGAGGGTCGCTCCCCGGTTGTTTCGTTACGGTCGAGAGTGGGCGCGCGCCTTCAACACCCTCTCCCGCCCTTCGGGCACCCTCTCCCTGAAGGGCGAGGGGCAGCGGATTTCGCCCTTCGGGCGGCTTTTGTCAGTGCGCCACTGCCGCCGCGCCGTGCTCGTCGATCAGCGCACCGCTGTGGAAGCGTTCGATGGAGAAGGGCGCGGCCAGCGGATGCGGTTCGCCCTTGGCCAGGGTGGCGGCGAAGACGTTTCCGGAGCCGGGAGTGGCCTTGAAGCCGCCGGTGCCCCAGCCGCAGTTGAAGAACAGGTTCTGCACCGGAGTCTTGCCGATGATCGGGCAGGCGTCCGGGGTGGTGTCGACGATGCCGCCCCACTGGCGGTTCATGCGTACCCGCGAGAGCACCGGGAACATCTCGACGATGGCTTGCAGGGTGTGCTCGATCACCGGGTAAGAGCCGCGCTGGCCGTAGCCGTTGTAGCCGTCGATGCCGGCGCCGATGACCAGGTCGCCCTTGTCCGACTGGCTGATGTAGCCATGCACGGCGTTGGACATGATCACGCTGTCGATGATCGGCTTCAGCGGCTCGGAGACCAGCGCCTGCAACGGGTGCGACTCCAGCGGCAGGCGGAAGCCGGCGAGCCTGGCCATGTGCCCGGAGTTGCCGGCGGTGACCACCCCGACACGACGCGCGCCGATGAAGCCGCGGTTGGTCTCGACGCCGATCACCGCGCCGTCCTGCTTGCGGAAGCCGGTGACTTCGGTCTGCTGGATCAGGTCCACGCCGAGGGCATCGGCGGCGCGGGCGAAGCCCCAGGCCACCGCATCATGGCGGGCGACGCCGCCGCGACGCTGGATGGTCGCGCCCATGATCGGGTAGCGGGTGTTCTTGCTGCAGTCCAGGTAGGGAATCTCCTCCGCCACCTGCTGCGCGTTCAACAGTTCGCCGTCGACGCCGTTGAGGCGGTTGGCGCTGACCCGGCGCTCGCCGTCGCGCATGTCCTGGAGGGTGTGGCAGAGGTTGTAGACCCCGCGCTGGGAGAACATCACGTTGTAGTTGAGGTCCTGGGACAGGCCCTCCCACAGCTTCATCGCGTGTTCGTAGAGCAGCGCGGACTCGTCCCACAGGTAGTTGGAGCGCACGATGGTGGTGTTGCGCGCGGTGTTGCCGCCGCCCAGCCAACCTTTCTCGACCACCGCCACGTTGCTGATGCCGTGTTCCTTGGCCAGGTAGTAGGCGGTGGCCAGGCCGTGCCCGCCGCCGCCGACGATGACCACGTCGTAGACCGGCTTCGGCGTGGGCGTGCGCCACATGCGTTGCCAGTTCTCGTGATGGCTCAGTGAATGCTTTAACAGGCCGAAGCCGGAGTAGCGTTGCATGTGGATGCTCCTGAACTGTTGCTCCCTCTCCCGCGGAGAGGGTTGGGCCGGGGCGCGTCGGGCTCCCCGACCGTCTTCGGGGGGCTCAGCGATAGACCGGGAAGTCCGCGCAGAGACCGGCGACTTGGGTGGCGACCTTGGCTTCCACGTCGGCATCGCCGAGGTGGTCGAGGATGTCGCAGATCCAGCCGGCCAGTTCGCGGCTCTGCGCTTCCTGCAGCCCGCGGGTGGTGATGGCCGGGGTGCCGATGCGGATGCCGGAGGTGACGAACGGGCTCTGCGGATCGTTCGGCACGGCGTTCTTGTTCACCGTGATGCCGACCCGGCCGAGGGCGGCGTCGGCTTCCTTGCCGGTCAGGCCCTGGCGCACCAGGCTGATCAGCATCAGGTGGTTGTCGG
>NZ_KV813596.1:0-361 GCF_001813645.1 Pseudomonas sp. HMSC063H08 | reverse complement strand
GCTGGCTCGACGCCTGGACCCGGCACCGGCATTTCAACTGGGACATTGTCCTCACTACGCCGAACATCTCCTACATCCGCGACGATATCCGCATGACCTGCGAGATGGCCTACAAGCATTCCAACCTCGCGGTGATCGGCATCCCTGGCCGCTACAAGGAGGCCCAGCATGACGCCCAACTCAACCGTCCGCCCGCCGATGGCACCATCATCGAGTACAAGCGGATCCGAAAGCAGACCTTCGCCCTCTACCAGTCCACGGCCACCGGCAAGACCCAAGACACCAAGGCGGGCAAGAGCCTCTTCCGGTCGCCTAAGCTGGTTCTTCTACTGGCATTGCTGGCCGGCACTATTGGCTTTGT
>NZ_KV813595.1:0-327 GCF_001813645.1 Pseudomonas sp. HMSC063H08 | reverse complement strand
ACCTTGCTGATCTGGTCCTTGAGCTGCCGGCTTTCCGCCACGATGGTGCGTAGTGTGTCGGCGGGTGTGTCGCCGTCGATGCCCAGGGTTGCCGCTTCTTCCGACGTTACCGTCGGGGTTGCGGCGCCTTGTGATTGCGCGCTTTCCTTCTTGCCCATCATGCTCACGCCGATCAGGATGGCGCCGATCACGACGGGGACGACCAGCAATTTCAGGAGGGGATTACCGGTCAGCGCCACGACGGCCTCCTTTGGGATCGATCTGGCTGATGGAGGAGGGCAGGAGCGCGTCGGCAAGGCCGCGGCCGCGCGTCACCAGATACACGGT
>NZ_KV813594.1:0-1046 GCF_001813645.1 Pseudomonas sp. HMSC063H08 | reverse complement strand
CGGCGCAGCGGTGTCGTCACGGTTGCAGGTAGCGGTGCTTCCAGCCTCCTTCGTCGCGGTCGTAGCGCAGGCGCTCGTGCAGCCGCTCGGTGCCGTTGCCCCAGAACTCCACCGACTCCAGGCACAGTTCGAACAGGCAGTAGCCCGGCGGGCGCGGCAGCGGGCCGTCGGTTTCCGCCAGGCGCCGGGCTTCGGCGCGCAGGGCGTGGATGTCGGCGAGGGTTTCGCTCTGCCGCGAGGCGATCGACATCGGGTGGGTCTGGTACGGGCGGCTCAGCCACTGGGCGTCGGCGCGCTCGTCGGGCAGGCGTTCGGCGCGGCCGTTGAGGATGATCTGCTGGCTGCTCTCGCGCCAGTACAGCACCCCCGAGGCCCAGGGGTTCTGCGCCAGTTCGCGGCCCTTCTGGCTATCGGCGTGGGTGGCGAACACCACCCCGCGTTCGCCGAGTTCGGCGATCACCACGATCCGCGTCGACGGCCGGCCCTGCTCGTCGACCGTGGCCAGGGCCAGTGCCCGCGGCTCGCGCACGCCATAGCGGCGGGCGCGTTCCAGCCAGTTGCGCAGCACCTCCATGGGGTTCGCCGGCGGCGCCTCGAACTCCGGGAAAGGGGCTTCGATGGTCCCGGTGAGGGACTCGGAAATGTTCGCGTTGACGCCCATCATGGCGTTCCTCCGTTCTGCCCGTTCACAGGTAGGCCCGGCCTTCGGCGAAGGCCGCGCCGTTGCCCGACACTTCCACCGCCGAGACCCGCTCGCCGGCGCCCTCGGCGCGGGCGTACATGCGCGACGGCCGGCCGATCTCGACGCCCTGGAGGATCTCGATCTGCTGCCCGTAGGGAATCTGCCGGTGGCGCGCCAGGTGGATCGCCAGCGGCCCGGCGGCGGAACCGGTGGCGGCGTCCTCGACCACGCCGTAGGCCGGCGAGAACATGCGGCTGCGCCAGTGCCGCCCGGCGCCGGCGAAGCAGTTCACCGCCAGGTCCGGGAAGTCGCACAGCGCGCGGTGGTCGGGGTGCAGCGCGGACAGCGCGGCGACGCTCTCCAG